>JAHDHM010000021.1 GCA_020631315.1 Acidimicrobiales bacterium | reverse complement strand
CGGCGAGCCCGGTCGGGGGAGCGATGCCGTTGTCGGTGAACCATGCGACGTCGTAGTTCAGGCAGACGTCGCCCACGTCGACCGGCAGGAGCCGATTGGTGGGGTCGAGTTCGAACTCGTCGGGGATCGCGGCAAGGCGGGGCGAGTCGTAGGCCTCGAGGATGTCGGCGTCGAGAGCTCGCGACATGAAGGTGTTGTCGACGCCGAAGATCACGTCGCCGAGCGGGTTGCCTGCGGCGAGGATCGACTGGTTGAGCACTGTGCCGGCGTCGTCGCCGCGGACGATCTCGACCTCGATGCCCGTGTTCGTCGTGAACTGGGCCAGGACGTCCTCGCTGAGCGCGAAGGAGTCGTGCGTCACCAGGGTGACCTTGGTGCCGGCCAGGTCGGATGCGGTGGCCGGCGCGTCGTCGCCGGTCGCAGAGGCGGTCGTGTCGTCGACCGAGACGTCCGCAGGTGCGGCGTCGTCCTCGTCGGATCCGCAGGCCGCGGCGATGAGTGCGGTGACGGCGAGCAACGCCATCACGCGGATCAGTGTGTGCATCGGGACCGTCCCTCCGCCGGCATTATCCGGTCAGGTTCGTCGGGTCGATGTCGCTGCCGGAGCCGGCCGGACACCCTCTCAGCCCGGCTGTCCCGAGCTCCCCTGGTGCTGTTGTCCGGCGATGCTAGCGGTCGACGAACCACCACTGTGAAGCTGATGATCCATGACCTATTGTCTGCGCCGTGATGCAGGGGGAACGACGCCGTAATCGAACGGGACGCCTCCTCGCGGTGGTGCTCGGACTCTCGCTGACGGCCGCTGCGTGCGGTGGTTCGTCACCGCTCGACGAGCTGCGCGGCCAGATGAGCGACGTGTTCCTCGCCGAGCTCGACGTCGAGCTCGAGGACATCACCTGTACCGAGGGTGCGCAGATCCAGCCGGCCAGCACGTTCCAGTGCACTGCTGCCATGGCGAACGGCGAAGGCCGCTTGCGTGTCGGCGTGCTCATCGACAATGACGGTGCCGCCAACTTCACCCAGGAGAACGCGGTCGTCGACCTCGAACGAGTCGAGGAGACCGTCACCCAGGAGATCAGCGCAGCCATCGGTGCCGAGATCGTCGTCGACTGTGGCGAGGCGCTGGTCAAGGCCGTCGAGGTCGCTGGCACGTTCCCGTGCACGGCCATCGCCTTCACCGGCGAAGAGCGTGGAGTCGAGATCACCGTCGAGGACCTCGAACCGCTCTACGACTGGAAGCTCCTCGCGGCCTGATCCGTTGACGTGATCCTCGTCGACGTCGACGGCGTCACCGCGACGCGGCCCGAGCGTGACCTGTTCCGCGACCTGTCGTTCACCCTGTCCTCGGGTGACCGTCTCGGCATCCTGGGCATCAACGGCGTGGGCAAGAGCACGCTGCTGAACGTCGTGACCGGCGAGCTCGAACCGGAGTCGGGTTCGGTGCGTCGCGGGCGTGACGTCCGGTTGGCGCGGCTCGACCAGCGACCCGACCTCGGGGACGGCACCGTTCGCGAGGCCGTCGGTGAGGGTTGGGAGGCAGCGGCGATCCTCGAGCGGCTCGGCATGGGTGAGTTCGTGGATCGTCAGGTCGCCTCGCTCTCGGGTGGTCAGGCCAAGCGCGTGGCGCTTGCCAGGGCGCTGCTGACCGAGTCCGACCTGTTGGTGCTCGACGAGCCGACGAACCATCTCGACATCGATGCCATCGAGTGGCTGGAGCGTCGGTTGCTGGACCACCGTGGTGGCGTCGTGTTGGTGACCCACGACCGGTTGCTGCTGGACCGCCTCTGCACGCGGGTGCTGTCGCTGACCCGCGACGGCTGGCATCTCGACGAAGGCGGCTACCAGGCGCACCTCGACGCCGAGGCCGAACGCGAAGAGCAGGCTGCGAAGAACGAACGTTCACGGCGAACACTCGCACGCCAGGAACTCGCATGGCTCCGCCGCGGTCCGACGGCGCGGCGCCGCAAGCCCCGCAGTCGTCTGGCGACGGCGAAGGCGATCCTCGACGGCGGACCCGAGGTCCAGACCGCTCGCGGTGGGGCCCTCGCCCTCGACGACTTCGGGACACCCCGACTCGGCGATCAGGTCGTCGACATCGAGGGCGTCGAGTTCGGCCACGGTGCCGACGCGTTGCTGAGCGGTGTCGACCTGTCGATCGGACCTGGTGACCGGATCGGTGTCGTCGGCCCGAACGGTGCCGGCAAGTCCACGCTGCTGGACCTGGTCGCAGGACGGCTCGTGCCGCGGTCCGGCTCCGTCCGCATCGGCTCCACCGTGTCCCTCGGCTACTTCGACCAGCTGGGCCGTGACCTCGACCCCGAGCGGCGGGTCCGCCAACTGCTCGCCGGCGACGACGGTCAGCTCTCCATGCCGCAACAGCAACTGCTCGAACGGTTCTGGTTCGACCGCGATGCCCAGCAGGCGGCCGTCGGTTCCCTCTCGGGCGGTGAACGCCGGCGGCTCGAACTGCTGCTCGTGCTCGCGGAACGACCGAACGTCATCTTGCTCGACGAGCCGACGAACGACCTCGACCTCGACACCCTGCGCGCCCTGGAGGGCTTCCTCGACGACTGGTCGGGCAGCCTCGTCGCCGTCTCGCACGATCGTGTCTTCCTCGAGCGCGTCGCCGACGTCGTGATCGCAGTGGGCGACGGAGTGGTCGAACGCCTCCGTTCCGGCGACGCGGTCTGGCAGCGGGCCAGGCGCAGTGCCACTCCCGCCAAGGAGGCGAAGAGCTCGTCGGGGGAGACGCCGTCTCGTCAGCGAGGTGGTCGTTCGCCGTCGACCCTGCGACGACTGATCGCCGCCGAGGAACGATCGATGGCGGCTCTGGAGGCGCGTCGCGACGAGCTCGTCGAACAGCTCGCCGCAGCGGGCACCGATCACGCCGCCATCGCCTCGATCGGGGCCGAGGTCGAGACGGTGACCTCCGAGCTCGCCGAGGTGGAGGAGCGTTGGCTGGAGCTGTCCACGGAGCTCGAAGACCGCTGACGGTTGCCGGTAGCCGTACCTGCGAGAACCCGTCCGGCAGCGGCCGCCAGTAGCATCTGCTCCATGGCGCGACGACCCACGCATGACCACGCCGGCCGGATTCTCCCGCTGCGCGACCGCCAGCCGATGCTCTACTGGGGCGTGATCATCGTGTCGGTCCTGACCGTGCTGTCGCTCATCGGCGGCGGGTTGCTCACCCTCCTGTGAGCGACGGCTCGGCACCCGACTTCGAGATCGTCGATCTCGAGTTCGAACAACTCTCGACGCGTCAGCTCCACGACGTGTTCCAGCTTCGCTGTGACGTGTTCGTGGTCGAGCAGGAATGCGTCTACCCGGAGGTCGACGGGCAGGACCCCGGCGCCCGTCACGTCCTCGCCACCGTCGACGGTGAGCTCGTCGCCTACCTGCGTGTCCTGACGGACGCCGACGGTGTGCTGCACATCGGTCGCGTCGTCACCCATCCAGACCATCGCGGCGGTGGTCTGGCCGCGCGGTTGGTCGAGCACGTTCTCGCCGGACGTCCCGGTGCACGCTGGGAGCTCGAGGCCCAGGCTCACCTCGTGGGCTGGTACGAGCGTTTCGACTTCGAGGCCATCAGCGAACCGTTCGACCTCGACGGCATCCCACACGTCGTCATGCGCCGGCTTCCGGATCCGGATGCGCCGGACTTCGCCTACGACGAGTTCGGCCTCTTCGCCGACAATGCCGTCGACGCAGGGCTGCCGATCCCGGCCAGCGTCCCGGTGCGCCGACTCGATCACTCGCTCACCGATGGACGGACGCTCAGCGCCCTGCACTTCGGCGACGAGCCGTCGGTCGTCTTCGTCCACGGCACCGCGCAGAACGCACACACCTGGGACACGGTCGTGCTCGCCATCGGCCCCGAACGCGGTGCGATCAGCGTCGACCTGCCCGGTCACGGTCACTCGTCCTGGCGTGACGATCAGGCCTACGACATCGGCACCCTCGCCGCCGACGTGATCGAGGTGCTGCGGTCCTGCCTCACCGGACCCGTCGTGTTGGTGGGCATGTCCCTGGGTGGCCTCGTTGCCACGCGCGTCGCGGCGACGGCCCCGGATCTCGTCCGTCGGCTCGTGACCGTGGACATCACGCCGGGCGTGACCCGAGAGAAGGCCAAGCACATCCACGACTTCGTCGCGGGTCCGCAGACCTTCGACACGTTCGGTGTGTTGCTCGACCGGACCCGTCAGTTCAACCCGACCCGGTCGGTCTCGTCGTTGCACCGCGGCATCCTCCACAACGCCCAGCGACAGGACGACGACTCGTGGGCGTGGCGGTACGACCGGCGCGGTCGCGACGGAGAAGGCGCCCCGCGAGGTGATCTGTGGCTCGACGTCGAGGCGTTGACCATGCCGCACCTCTTGGTGCGCGGCGGTGCCGAGGGCAGCGTCGTCGACGACGCCGACGTGGCGGAACTGCAGCGCCGGCGACCCTCGTCACGCGTGGTGCTGGTCGACGGTGCCGGACACAGCGTCCAGGGCGATCGCCCGATCGAACTCGCCGAGTTGCTGGTGGCGGAGCTCGAGGCCTGACGTCTCAGATCACGGGGTGGTGTCGAGCACCATCGCCACCGCGTACTCGCCGGGCTGCAGCTGTCCGGCTGCCGAGCCGAGGTAGTTCGCCGTGCCGAAGCTGAACATGCCGCCGTCGGCGCCGAACATCCAGTAGCCGCCGCCCTGCGGGGTCGAGGCCATGCCGACGACCGGCTGGTCGAGGGCGATGTTGCCGGTCGAGCCGTAGAAGGCGGCGTCACCGAAGGCGAAGATGCCGCCGTCGCTGGCGACGAGCCAGTAGCCGTTGCCGGTGGGGGTGGCGGCCATGCCGACGATGGGCTGGTTGAGCGCGATGTTGCCGGTGGAGCCGTGGAAGGCGGCGTCGCCGAAGGCGAAGATGCCGCCGTCGCTGGCGACGAGCCAGTAGCCGTTGCCGGTGGGGGTGGCGGCCATGCCGACGATGGGCTGGTTGAGCTGCATGCCGCCGGTCGAGCCGTAGAACCCGGCGTCGCCGAAGGCGAAGATGCCGCCGTCGCCGGCTGCCATCCAGTAGCCCTGCTCGGTCGGGGTGATCGCACCGGTGACGACGGGCTGGGCGAGGGTGAGATCTTCGAGCGAGCCGTAGGCCTCGGTCTGGCCCTGGGTGAACACCCGGCCGTTCGAGGTCACGATCGAGTAGCCGGCGACCGTGTCGCCGCTGTCGACGATGGTGCTGCCGCCGTCGTCGTTCAGCAGGTCGATCGCGCGTGCGGGGTCGACGAGACCGGCACCGAAGAGGTCGTCCCGACCCGTGACGCCGAGGTCCTCTGCGCTGTCGACGAGCAGCGTGCGGACCTCGTGGTGGGTGAGGTCGGGGTCGACGGCCTTGAGGAGGCCGGCGGCGGCAGCGACGAAGGGCGACGCCATCGAGGTGCCGTTGGCGTAGGCGTAGGCATCGTCACCGCTGTTGTGGAGCGACAGGATGCTCACGCCCGGAGCGACGATGTCGAGCCACGAGCCGTAGCCCGAGAAGCTGGCCCTGGTGTCGTCGGCGTCGATCGCGCCGACCGAGATCACGTCGTCGAGGGCTGCCGGGTACATGACCGGGTTGCCGGCGGCACCGGAGTTGCCGGAAGCGGCGATGACGATGACGCCCTGGGCGACGGCGTGGTCGATGGCGATCTCGACGACGCCGGAGTTCTGGGTGGAGCCGAGCGAGAGGTTGATCACGTCGGCACCGTTGTCGGCGGCCCAGATGATGCCGTCGGCGACGTTGGTGGACGACCCGCTGCCGGAGCTGTTCAGGACTCGGATCGGCATGACCCGCAGGCCGGCGCCCGATCCCTCGATGCCGAAGCCGTTGGCGGTCGCTGCGGCGACGACACCGGCGACGTGGCTGCCGTGGAAGTGGTCGGGGACGAGTCCGTCGCCGCTGCCGGAGACGAAGTCAGCGCCACCGACGAGCACCCCGTCGAGGTCTTCGTGGGTGCCGCGGATGCCGGTGTCGAGCACGGCGACGACGACGTCACCCTCGTTGGCGACCGCCTCGCGGGCTGACGCGAACGTCGTGCGATCGAGCCCCCACTGGAAGGAGCGATACGGGTCGTTGAAGGCGTGGAACTCGATGACCGGTTCCATCGCGAGGAGTTCGTTGGGCCCGGCGTCGACCATCGACGCGAGGCCTGCTGCGGCGAGGCCTGCTGCGGTGACCGTGCCGGGTTCGGTGTCGGCGGGAACCTGGACCGTGCTGGTGACGAGATCACCCTCGGGTGTGCGCTCGATGGCGACCCACTCGTCGTAGGCCTGTGTCGGCTCACCAGAGGTCGGGCCCTCCTGCGCGCCCACCGCGGAACTGCCCACGACGGCTGCGGAGAGCACGACGATCGCAGCCACACCTCGCTGCATTCGACGGAGACTCTGGAGCACGATTGCCTCGGTTTCGACGGAAAAGCACCCGTGTGGGTACCCCTTTCCTTCGGACCGAGACCGGGGTCAGTTAAGGACCCATCTCGTGTCGCGCCGATTCGGCGCGGCCGCCTGCCGGTCGCGATGCGGGCTCAGCGGTGGAAGATCTCAAACGACGCGGCGATGGCGTTCGGGCAGCCGTCGGCGACGACGGCGCCCGCTTCGAGGGCCTGGCCGATCGGCGTGTGGCCACCCAACAGCCCCAGGAACGTCGCGGCGTCGGCGGCGATCCGGGCGTCGGGTTGCCGGCTGAGACCGCTGGCAGCGCGTGCGGTGCCCTGGTACACGTGGATCCAGATGTCGTGCACGTCGACGGTGAACCGGAACACCGCGTCGGTGTCGGCGGCGCGTTCGGCGTCGAATGCGGCGTACAACTCGAACATGAGCCGCTCGGGATCGAGCGTGTTCGGGCACGGTTCGGTGCGGTAGCGCTGTCCCCATCTGGCGAGCGAGACGATGATCGGCTCGAGCTCGCGGCCGTCGTCGGTGAGTTCGTAGACGGTGGATGCGGCAGGAGGGGGCAGCGTTCGCTTGGCGACGATCTTGTGCTCCTCGAGGTGCCGGAGTCGGTCAGCCAGGAGATTGGTGCCGATGCCGGGCAGGGCCATCCCGATGTCGCTGTAGCGCTTCGGTCCGGGGAGCAGCTCACGCACGATGAGCAGGGTCCAGCGTTCGCCGAGGAGGTCGAGTGCGGTGGCGAGACCGCAGGTCGGTTGGTCGTACGAACGCTTCGCCATGAGACAAGAGAGTAGCGGTGCCTGGTTGACACGACGTCAGCAGTGACAAACATTACACGGAGTTCTTACTTTAATTTCATGTAGTGAGTCCCACCGTCCCGGTACAGTGATGGACGTCATGGAGCACCAGATCTCTCCCCAGACCGCCCACCACCCCTCGAACGGCGACGGCACCACCCGTGGCGCCACGCCGATCGAACCCATCATCGTCGTCGACGGTGCCGACCGCCGCCGTCGTCGTCCCGCCCATCGCGTCGACGAGGCCGCGCAGCAGCAGCGCTTCGAGCGCTATGTCGTGCCGGAGCTCGACTTCGTCCGCCGCATCACCCGCCGCTTCAGCCGCAACGGCGCCGACGCAGAGGACCTCATGCAAGAGGTCCTGACCAACGCCTTTCGCGCCATCGAACGTTTCGACGGTCGGTACCCCCGTGCGTGGCTCTACCGCATCGCCTCCAACGCCGCCGCCTCGCGAGCTCGCCGTCACAAGGACACCGTCAGCCTTCCCGAGGGTGATCGTCTCGATGCCGAGATCCGCCTCGCCGCCGACGAGCGTGTCGAGGACCTCGTCATCGACCCGATCGTCGACGCCGTCCTGGTCGAGGCCATGGACGAGCTGCCCGAGCACTACCGGTCGGTGATCGACCTCGTCGACGTCGGTTCGCTCAGCTACGAGGACGCAGCCGCCGAGCTCGGTGTCCCCACCGGCACCGTGATGAGCCGGCTGCACCGAGGCCGTCGTCGCCTTCGTGCCGAGCTCGCCGGCACCCACCTCGACCGTGCGGCGGTGACCTCGGCCGACGCCGTGCCCGTCTGAGGGCATCACCTCAGATCAGACCCGTCAGGGCCTGTCGGCCCGCCGAACCCCACCGGTAGGATCCCCGAATGGCCATTTTGTCCGACGACACCATCGTCAGCGTCTCCGACGCCGCCCTGGAGAAGATCCTCGGGCTGCGTGACGGCGAGGACGAGGGCAACTCCCTCGGTCTCCACATCGAGATCACCGGCGCCCGCGGTGTCGACTACACGTACGACCTCGCCTTCCAGCTCGTCGAGGAAGCCGCGGACGACGATGTCGTGACCGATGTCGGCGGCCTCACGATCATGGTGCCCGAAGGGCAGACCGCACAGCTCCAGGGTGCTGAGCTCGACCTGCCGAGCAACCCGCAGCAGTCGGGTCTCGTGCTGCGCAACCCGAACCGTCCGTCGGTCGGCGGTGCCAGCGACGAGCCACTCGAGCTGACCGGCGAGATCCCGGACCAGATCCGTCAGCTCCTCGAGGCCCGCATCAACCCGGCCATCGCCTCACATGGCGGCTGGGCCGAGCTGGTCGAGGTCGACGGCGACACGGTCGTGGTGCGTCTCGGCGGCGGTTGCCAGGGCTGTGCGATGTCGAAGGCGACCGTCACGGCCGGCATCGAATCGACGATCAAGGAACACATTCCCTCGATTCAGCGCGTCGTCGACGTGACTGACCACGAATCGGGTGAGAACCCTTACTACGCTCCGGCGTAGCCACGTCGCCGCGGGAATGACCCCGCGCTGCGACCGTGTTCAAGGAACGTGATCCTGATGGAAGCAGCAGCGACGGACCGTGAGGCGGCCTTTCGCAAGTACGTCGTCCCCGAGATCGACGTCATGTACCGCGTCGCGATGTCGCTCACACGGAACAAGGCCGATGCCGAGGACCTCGTGCAGGACAGCCTCATCCGGGCATACAAGGCCGTCGACCGGTTCGACGGCCGGTACCCGCGAGCGTGGTTGCTGACGATCCTGCGCAACGCGCAGATCAACCGCACCCGGCGCCGTCGCCCCGAGCTGCTGAACGATCCGGACACCGAGCTCGAGCGGCTGGCGTCCACCGACGCCGGTGACGACTACGACCCCGAAGCGGTGGTGGTCGACCCCACGTTCGACGCGACGGTCGCTCAGGCCCTCGACTCGCTGCCGGCGAAGTTCCGCCGCCCCGTGGAGCTCGTGGACATCGGCGGCATGTCGTATCAGGAAGCGGCCGACGAGATGGGCGTGCCGGTCGGCACCGTCATGAGTCGTCTGCATCGGGCTCGCAAGAAGATGCGCGACCACCTCGAACGCGCCGGCTACGGCACGAAGGAGATCGACTGATGGGACTGCTCGATCGACTCTTCGGCGGGAACAAGCCGCCGACCAAGGAGTGCATGCGCGTCGGCGAGGTGCTGCAGATGTACCTCGACGGCGAGTTCGACGGCGATGCGTCGTGGATCGCCGATCATCTCGACGAGTGCGCCCACTGTGGTCTCGAGGCCGAGGCCATCGAGGCGATGAAGGCCGCGATCTCGCGTCAGGGTCGACCCGACGCCGATGCCCGACTGCGGCTGCAGGAGTTCGCCGATCGGCTCGCGTCAGGTGAGCTGCCCGACGTCGTCGACGACCTCGCCTGATCCGTCCCGAATCTCGTGGACGTCCGAGAGTTCGTCCTGGACCTGCTGCTGCCCGAGACCGACCGTGCGGTGCTCATCCAGGTCGTGGTCGTCATGCCCTTGCTCGCAGCGTTCGTGTGGGCGAGCCGGCGCGACCGTGACCGCCGCCTGTTGGCGATCGGCCTGTTCGTGTTCGTCGCGTCGCTGATGGCGCTGCGCACGCTGCACTGACGATCGCCCGCGCAGTTCAAACGAAGTGGGCGACGCGGCTCAGGAGCGCTGCAGCGTCTTGTAGACCGAGGCGGCGATGCCGGCAGCGTCGAGGCCGAGCTCGGCACGCAGGACGTTCGGATCGCCGTGCGGCAGGTAGCTGACCGGGGTGCCGAGTTCGAGGGTGGCCGGCGGGCGTTCGACGCCCGGCAACGAGGCGAGTTCGGAGGCGACGAGTGAACCGACGCCGCCGACACAGACGCCGTCCTCGATCGTGACGACGAGCCCATGCGCACTGGCGTCACGAAGCATCTGGCGGTCCAGCGGGACGGTCCGCACGTCGTAGACGGTTGCCTCGACGCCCTGTTCGGACAGGGTCTCGGCGGCGTCGAGCGCTGCGTGGAGCTGTGTGCCGACCGCCAGAAGACAGACGTCGTCGCCGGTGCGCACACGTCGAGCAGCTCGGCCGGCGCCGACCTCACCATCGCAGCTGGTGGGTGCCGCGCCACGGGACCAGCGGAGTGCGACGGGTCCGTCGTCGATGGTCAGGGCTTCGGCGAACATCACCGGGAGTTCTTCGATGCACGACGGCGCGAACACCGTCATGTTCGGCACTCGGAGGCACATCGCGAGATCGAGCACGCCGTGGTGCGATGCCCCGTCGGGACCGGTCAGGCCGGCTCGGTCGAGACACAAGATGATCGGTGCGCCGTGCAGGCCGACGTCGTACATCAACTGGTCGAAGGCTCGTGCGAGGAACGTGGAGTAGAGCGCGACCACGGGCCGTTGTCCCGCCATCGCCATGCCCGCCGCCGCGGTGAGGGCGTGCTGCTCGGCGATGCCGACGTCGAAGAACCGATCCGGGTAGCGCTCCTCGAAGGGCAGGAGTCCGGTCGAGCCCGGCATCGCCGCGGTGATGGCGACGATCTCGGGATGGGTCTCGGCGGCAGCGAGCAGCGCCTCGGTGAAGGCCTTCTTGAACTCGGGCGCCTTCTTGCCGCTCGGGGCGATGCCGGTCTTCGGATCGAACAGGCCGACGTCGTGGAGGTGTTTCTCCTCGTCGTCCTCGGCGGGGGAGTAGCCGAGACCCTTGCTCGTGATCACGTGGACCACGATCGGGCCCTTGTACTCCTTGGCGTCACGCAGCGCCGATTCGAGCTCGGCGATGTCGTGACCGTCGATGGGGCCGGTGTAGCGGACGCCGAGCGTCTCGAAGAACGCCGGAGGCTCCCACATCTCTCGTACGGCGGCAGCGGCACCGGAGAGTCCGCGCTTGACCTCGCCACCGAGCGGCACCTTCTCGAGTACGTCGGCGATCTGGTTGCGGCCCTTGACGTACTGCGGGTTCGACCGCAGCTTCGACACGGCCGTGGCGACGCGGCTGATGGTCGGGGCGTACGACCGGCCGTTGTCGTTGAGAACGATGGTGACGTTCTGTCGATGGTGGCCCAGGTTGTTGAGGGCTTCGAAGGCCATGCCACCCGTGAGGCTGCCGTCGCCCACGATCGCGACGACGTCGCGATGGTCTTCGCCTCGGCCGGCGAATCCGGCGGCGATGCCGAAGGCGTAGCTCAGTGCGGTGGACGCATGGCTGTTCTCGACCCAGTCGTGGTCCGACTCTTCTCGGCTGGGGTAGCCCGAGAGTCCGTGACGCTGGCGGAGGCTGTCGAAGTCGTCGCGCCGGCCGGTGACGATCTTGTGGACGTAGGCCTGATGGCCGGTGTCCCAGATCAACGCGTCGCGCGGTGACTCGAAGACCCGGTGCAACGCGAGCGTGAGTTCGACGGCACCGAGGTTCGACCCGAGGTGGCCGCCGGTCTGGCTGACCTTGTGGACGATGAAGTCGCGGATCTCGGCGGCGAGGTCGTCCAGCTGCGCGCGATCAAGAGCTCTCAGGTCGGCGGGACTCTGGATCTTGTCGAGCAACATCGGCCGGCTCCCCACGCGTCGTTGCGTGACGGTCGCGAACGTTCGAATGAACAGGCTAGAGCGAGTCCGGCTCGGAGGGGACACCAGGACGCGCTTCGGTGGGGCGGGCCGCGATCCACATCGACGCTCGATGCCCGACCTGCCAGCCGACCCAGAGGGTCAGCGCGCCGCCCACCGCGTCGAGCCAGAAGTGGTTGCCGGTGACGACGATGGCGAAGGTGGTGAGGACGGGATAGCTGGCGATGGCGACGCGACTCCATCGCTTGGTCAGGACCGGATAGAGCGCCAACGTGCACCACAACGCCCAACCGACGTGGAGGCTGGGCATCGCCGCCCACTGGTTGGAGATGGCCTGCATCGTGCCCGAGTCGAACGACCAGAGGCCACCGATCTCGGCCAACGTGTCGACGTAGTCGTGGTCGGCGCGCATGGCGCCGTACTCGCCGCCGGCGTTGAGCAGTCGCGGTGGCATCAGCGGGAACAAGGAGAAACCGATGAGCGCGAGCGCGGTCGTGGCCGAGAGGATGTTGCGGTACCGCCGGTAGCGGAACGGTGCATGGAGGTACAGAAAGACCATCACGCCGCCGGTCACGACGAAGTGCAGGCTGCCGTAGAAGACGTTCCAGAACCAGATGAACCAGGTCCAGTCGATGAACCACCGCTGGATGTCGAGCTCGACGTAGAGACCGACGGCGCGCTCCATGTCGATGATCAACAACGCGTTGTCGAGGGCTCGTTGCGGTCCGACGGCGAAGTTGCCGCCACTGCCGAACTGGTTCCGGATGAACGAGTAGACGACGTAGAAGGCGAGGACGTAGACGATCTCGAGCCACCAACGGCGGCGGATCGCGGTGCGGTCGTCCATGACGGTGGTGGTCACGATTCGGCCCCTGTGTCGGAGAGGGACAGGCTGCGGTCCTCGGCCCGGAGCCAGCCGAACAGGAACGCCGGCGCGCCGACGAGCGACACGACGAGGTTGAGCGCGTAGAGGATGAGCCCGAGGAGGATGGCTTCGGCGTCGCTGACGCCGAGTGGTCCGAGGTACAGGACGAGCGCACCTTCGCGCAGCCCCAACCCGCCGATCGACAGCGGGAGGACCTGGGCGATCAATACCGCGGGAGCGAACGCGAGCCACGCGGTGGGTGACACGTCGATGCCGATCGCCTCGGCGGCGAGGGCCGTGGCTGCCACGAGGGCCAACTGGTAGAGGACGCCGACGCTGACCAGGTCGCCGATGGCCCTCGGGCGACGACGGAACTCACCGACCCCGAGATGCAGGCCGGTCAGGGCGCGCCGGATGGCACCGTTGCCCTGGAGTCGTCGCCCGACGATCGGGAGCTCGGTGACGATGACGACGAGCAGCAAGACGACCAGGGTGACGATCGCGACCACGAGCGCCGATCGCGACGCTGCGCCGAGTCGGGCGAGGCCCGGGTTGATGGCGAACGCGACGAGGGTGATGAGGGGGAGGACGATCCACCCGGTCAGGCGCTCGATCACCACGGAGGCGAAGCAACGCGGCACGTCGCCGAGTCGTTGACCGAGTCGGCGGACTCGGATGACGTCGCCACCGATGGTCGTCGGCAGGAAGTTGCTGATGAACTGGCCCGCCAGGTTCAAGACCACCAGCCGACCGATGGCGGCCTGCAGCCCGAGAGTGCGTAGCGCCGAGCGCCAACGGAAGGCGGCGAGCACCTGGGCCGCTGCGGTGAGGGCGACCGCACCGGCGAGCCATTCGAGGTCTCGGGTGGTCCAGCCGCTGCGCAGCTCGCTCAGTTCTTCGCGAGGCACGCCCAGGACGAGGAACACGAGGAGGCCGACGCTCACGGCTGCGCGCAGCACGAGGATCAGCCCGGAGCGGCGCGGGCGCGACGGCGAGATGTCGGTCGCTGCGCCCATGGCTGTCGAATTCTACGGCAGCTCAACCTGGCACGGCGGCGCACCGATACCTGACGTGGTCGCGGCATCACTCACCGATGACGGCCGAGAGAACGAAGGGTGTTCGTCGTGCGGATGAAGCAGATCTCGAAGCGAAGCCGGTTGGCCGGTGCTCTGGTGGCCGGATCCATGTTGGTGTCCGGATGCATCGGTGGCGGCACCGAGGCCGCGATCGATCTCCCGACCATCGAGTTGACGGCTGACGAGGCGATGCTCGCTGCGGTCGTCGAACGGACCGACTCGGTCGAGTCGTTCCGATTCGCGATGTTGATGGAGATGTCGGTGCCGAACGAGGGCACGGTGCGCATCGAGGCCGACGGTGCCGTCGAGAGCTCCGGCGACATCTCGATGGAGATGCAGCTCAAGGGCGACGGCGGTGCCGGCGAGCTCGACCTGTCCGGCATGGCCGAGTTCTTCGGCAGCGAGAGCATCGAGCTCGTACAGTCGGGCAACACCGCCTACATGAAGGCGCCGGGCCTGGCGTCGATGATGGGCAGCGACGCCGAGTGGATCGCGTTGCCGGTCGAGGCGTCGAGTGAGCTGACCTTCGGCATGGAGATGGGCAGCCCGACGTCGTACTTCGACGACCTGCCCGACGGTGTGACCGTGACCGAGCTGGGTCAGGAGACGGTCGGCGGGGTGTCGACGACCAAGTTCGCCGTGGATCTCGCCGATCTGGCGACCGGTGACGCGACCGTGGACGCGATGTTCGCCGGCGGCGGACCGATGCTCGTGTGGATCGATGACATGGGTCTGCTCCGACGTGTCGAGATGTCCTTCGACCTCATGGGACTGACGGGTGGGCTCGTGATCGAGACGTTCGACTTCGGAGCCGACGTCGACGTGAACGTGCCGGGCGACTACCTGACCCTCGACCCCTCGCAGTTCGGCTCCTGATCCAGTTCTGAGTCCGGCCGTTCTCCTGAATCGAGTGTGGCGGCGGGCTGGGTCGCCAGCGAGAGCGCGCCGGTAGCCTGAGTCGAGGGCGGTGGACCGCGAAACGGAGGCAGCAGTGCTCGAAGAGAACGTCGTCAAGGGTGCGCTCGAGGTCGGCATGGCCCGGGGCGCCGACTTCGCGGAGGTCTTCGTGGAGGATCGCCGCAGCACGTCGGCGGTGCTCGACGACGGTCGTGTCGAGGAGCTGACCTCGGGACGAGACCGAGGCGCCGGCATCCGTGTCGTCGTCGGCGACACCACCGGTTTCGCCCACACGGCAGATCTGTCCGCTGAGGGCCTCGCGGCTGCCGCGGCTGCCGCCGCGGCGATCGCGTCGTCGGGGACGAGTCGAGAGGTCGCTGCCTTCGAACCGTCGGGAGCCACGCCCGCTGCGATCGCCGTGCAGCCCGAGTCCATCCCGAAGGACACCAAGGTCGGGCTGCTGCGTGCGGCCAACGACGCAGCCCGTTCGGTGGCCGACGTCATCACCCAGGTCTCCGCTCGTTACTCGGAGGGACGTCGTCGCATCCTCGTGGCCAACTCCGAAGGCGTGTGGGCCGGTGACGACCAGGTCCGCACGCTGTTCTCCGTCAACTGCGTCGCTTCCGGCGACACGGGCATGCAGACGGGTCGGGAGACCATCGGCCACACCGTTGGTTTCGAACTCTTCGACATGTACGACGTCGAGGAGCTGGCCCGTCGTGCCGCACAGCGTGCGGTCACCAAGCTCGGTGCCCGCCCGGCCCCGTCCGGCGAGCTGCCGGTCGTGATCAAGTCCGGTGGCGGTGGCGTGCTGTTCCACGAGGCCTGCGGTCATGGCCTCGAAGCCGATCTCGTCCGCAAGGGCGCGTCGGTGTTCAAGGACCGCGTCGGTGAGCAGGTCGCCAGTCCGCTGGTCACGTTGATCGACGACGGCACGATGAGCACCGAGTGGGGCCACTTCGCGATCGACGACGAGGGCCACGAGGCCTCGTCCAACACCTTGATCGAGGACGGCATCCTCACCGACTACATGTGGGACCACCTGCGGGCCCGGGCCGAGGGCCGTGCGCCGTCGGGCAACGGGCGTCGGCAGAGCTACATGCACCTGCCGATGGTCCGCATGACGAACACGTTCGTCACCAACGGCACCGAGGATCCGGCCGACATCATCGCCGACACCCCGAACGGCGTGTACGTGGCGCAGCTCGGCGGCGGGCAGGTCAACACCGCGACCGGTGACTTCGTCTTCGGCATGACCGAGGCGTACCTGATCGAGAACGGTGAGATCACCGAGCCGCTGCGTGAAGGCAACCTGATCGGGAACGGTCCCGAGGTGCTCATGGACATCGACGTGCTCGGCAACGACTTCGAGATGGGCTCGCCGGGAACCTGTGGCAAGGACGGCCAGGGGGTTCCCGTCGGTGACGGTCAGCCGACACTGCGTGTGAAGAAGCTGACGGTCGGCGGCACCGCGGCCTGATGGCGGGCTCCGAACTGAACGACGTCGTCGACAGGGTCGTCGCGAGCGCCGCCGACGGCGAGGCCATCGAGGCGTACGCCGTGCGGTCACGGTCGACCGACGTCCGTGCCTACGAGGGCGCCGTCGAGTCGCTGTCGTCGTCGGAGGCGATGGGTATCGGCATCCGTGTCGTCGTCGACGGCCGTCAGGGGTTCGCCCACGCCGGCTCGCTCGACGCCGACGTGATCGCCGAGACATTGTCCGCTGCCCGTGACAACGCCCGTTTCGCCACGCCCGATCCCGAGCTGGCCTTGGCCACGCCCGACGGTGTCGAGGCGGCAGCTCCGAGCCTCTTCGACGAGTCACTCGCCGCAGCCGGTGCCGATGACAAGGTGGCGCTGGCACTCGAACTCGAGCGGTTGGTGCGCGACGTCGATCCCCGGGTGTCGGGGGTCGAGAGCGCCGATTACGGCGACATGGTCGCCGAGATGGCGCTCGCATCGACCACCGGTGTGAGCGTCGAGTCGTCGGCAACTCGGGCGTCACTCGCGACCTACGTGCTCGCAGCTGACGGCGACGAGACCCAGACCGGGTTCGGGTTCTCGGTGGGTCGCAGTCTCGCCGACCTCGATCCGGTCGTCGCTGCCCGCGACGCCGGTCAACGAGCCACCCGGATGCTCGGCGCGGTGAAGCCCGCGTCGGAACGCACACGAGTTGTGCTCGACCCGTTCGTGACCGCGATGTTCCTCGGCATCATCGGCGGGACCTTCTCGGGCGAGGCCGTGGTCCGTGGACGCAGCCTCTTCGCCGAGCGTCTCGGCGAGGAGGTCGCCGCAGCCGACATCACCCTCGTCGACGATCCGACCGACGTGCGCGCCTACGGCGCCGGCCGCTATGACGGCGAGGGTCTGGCGACTCGGCGCAACGTCCTGGTCGATCGCGGCACGCTTGCGGGCTTCGTGCACAACAGCTGGAGTGCAGCTCGCCTCGGCGCCGCGTCGACCGGCAACGCAGTACGTGGCGGTCACGCCTCGATGCCATCGGTCGGGTGTCGCGCCCTGCGCCTCGAACCGGGCGAGCTCGATCGAGACGCCCTGTACCGGGAAGTCGGCGACGGTGTCGTCGTGCAGAGCGTGGCCGGGCTCCACAGCGGTGTGAACCCGGTCAGCGGCGACTTCTCGACGGGTGCCGAGGGCGTCCGTCTGGTCGACGGTCAACCTGCGGAGCCACTGCGCGAGTTCACGATCGGTTCGACCCTGCAGCGGATGCTCTTGGACGTCATCGCCGTCGGCAACGACGTCGAGTGGCTGCCGATGGGTGCCGCGGGTCTGTCCTTGGCAGTCGACGGAGTGACGGTGAGCGGCTCGTGAACGGTGCAGCACTGAGAGATCTGGCACGCCAGATCGTGGATCTGGCCGAGTCCGACGAACAGGTCGAGGTGTACGCGAGCCAGGGTCGCTCCACCACGGTGAAGGCCTACGGCGGCGAGGTCGAGTCGCTGAAGAGCGGCACCAGCCAGGGCGTCGGCGTGCGCGTCGTCCGAGACGGTCGGCAGGGCTTCGCGTCGGCAGGCACCCTCGATCCGGGCGTGGCACGCGAGATGTTGTCCGAGGCCCGCGAGAACGCGTCGCTCGCCGAGCCGGACGAGTTCGTGGGGCTGGCGACACCGGACGGCGTCGAGCAGCCCGAGCTCGAGCTGCTCGCCCCGGAACTGCTCCGGATGGATGACGACGAACGCGTCCGCCTCGCGCTGGCCGTCGAGGCCGCGGTCAAGGGCCGCGACGACCGCATCACCGGTGTGCGCACTGCGACGTATGGCGACGGATGGGGTTCCGCGGCGATCGTCTCCACCGCCGGCATCGACATCTGGTCCGACGGAGGTTCGTGCTCGTTGTCGGTCTCACCGCTGGCCGTCGAGGGTGGCGAGACCCAGATCGGCTTCGGTGTCGACGCTGCCCGGCACGCGGCGTTGCTCGACGTCGATGCGGTCGGTGCCGAAGCCGTCGAGCGGACTGTCGAGATGCTCGGTGCGGTGAAGCCCGCGTCGTTGCGGTGCACGGCGCTGCTCGACAAGCGCGTGGTCGCTTCGTTCATGGGGATCCTCGCCGGAACACTGAGCGGCGACCGAGTGACGCGAGGTCGTTCACCGTTCGCCGAACGCATGGGCGAGGAGATCGCCGTGTCCGGGCTGACGCTCGTCGACGACGGCACCGATCCTCTGTCGCTGTCGGCCGATGTCCACGACGGTGAGGGCCTGGCGACTCGCCGCAACGTCCTGGTCGATCGCGGCCGTCTCGCGATGTTCCTGCACCACTCCGAGTCGGCGCGCCGAGCCGGTACGACATCGACCGGTTCCGCGATGCGGGGCGCCCGCTCCACTCCCGGAGTCGGTGTGCACTCGCTGGCGATCGCGGCCGGCGACACCTCCTTCGACGACATGGTTCGCTCCATCGGCGATGGTGTGTTCATCCAACGGGTCAACGGTCTGCACTCGGGTGTGAACGCGATCAGCGGTGACATCTCGGTCGGCGTCCAAGGCCGCATGATCCGCAACGGACAGCTGGCCGAGCCGATTCGTGAAGCCACCATCGCGACCACACTCCAGAAGATGCTGCTCGGCATCAGCGCCATCGGGTCCGACCTCGAACGGCTGCCCGGCGGGACCACCTCGGTGTCGATGGCCATCGACGACATGTCACTGTCGGGGACGTGACCCGACCGAGTCCGTCCGCTGCCGCCGTCGAGCGGCATCCACATCTCGGTGACGACCGTGCACCGGGCACCGTCCGCGTCGACCTGCACAGCCACACCATGTGGAGCGGCGACTGCACCTCGACACCCGACGAATTG
>JAHDHM010000430.1 GCA_020631315.1 Acidimicrobiales bacterium | reverse complement strand
AACCTGGGGTATCGGAATTTCGGCAGTTTCGTCACCGCCGCCGAGGCCCGCGGGATCATCGCGATCTCGGGCAAGTCCGACGGCCGCATGGTGAAGTCGCCCCGACGCCGGCGCCGCTGACCGGTCTGGCGCACCCAGTCCGCCGGCGACGAACATCGGCGCCGTGTGTTAGACCTCGGTCATGGACGTGGACTTCGACCAGATTCAGCCGCGGGCCGGAACCCAGTCGATCAAGTGGGACTACGTCTCCGTGGACGGCGCCCTGGAGTTGCGTCAGCACGACGACGGTGTCGCAGTCGAACATGGGCTGCTCCCGATGTGGGTCGCGGACATGGACTTCCGGCCGGCCGAACCCATCGTGCGTGCGCTGACCGACCGGCTCGAAGGGGTGCTGGGTTACACGCGCTTGGGGATCGAGCACTACGAGGCGATCCGCTCCTGGGTCGAAGCGCGGCACGGCTGGAGGGTCTCGACCGACTGGATCATGCCGACGATCGGCACGCTGCCGATCGTGAACCTCGCGATTCAGGTGTTCACGGACCCGGGCCACGCAGTGATCGTGCAGCCACCCGTCTTCTACCCAATCCCCAAGGCCGCCGAGAACAACGGTCGCGTCGTGTTGGAGAACCCATTGCGCCTGGAAGAGGGCCGCTACCACATCGACTTCGACGACCTCGCGCAGAAGGCCGCCGACCCCCGCTGCAAAATGCTGCTGCTCTGCAGCCCGCACAACCCGGTGGGCCGAGTCTGGAGCGCAGACGAGCTCCGGCGGCTCGGGGAGATCTGCCTCGAACACGACCTGCTGCTCCTGAGCGACGAGCTCCACGGCGATCTGTCCTATTCCTGGGCCGACTTTGCATCCATCGGAGCGGTGAACGAGCAGCTCCACGAACGCCTCATCGTGTGCGGCGGGCCGAGCAAAGCATTCAACATGCCCGGATTGAAGGCCGCGTACGCAATCGTTCCCAACGCCCAGATACGAGCGGAACTCACACAAGGCCTACAGAACCTCGACCTGCTCTTCAGCGTCGACGCCATCAGCACACTCGCACTTCGCACTGCGTACGAAGAGGGAGGCGAATGGCTCCGCCAGCTCCTCGACTACCTCGAAGCGAACCTTTCGTATCTCAACGACTTTCTCCTGAGGGAGCTCCCCATGATCAAGGTCGTCCAGCCGGACGCGACCTTTCTCGTGTGGCTCGACTGCAGGGAACTCGGTCTGCAATCCGAAGAGTTGCGCCGACTTTTTGTGGATGAGGCAGAGGTCTACGCGGAGATCGGCAACAGCTACGGCTCGCAGGGTGAAGGATTCGTTCGTCTCAACATCGGTTGTTCCCGACCACTTCTGGAATCTGCCCTCACGAGACTCGACCGGGCCGTTCGGCGGAGGTTGTCGTAGTTGGCGGCAGCGAACTCTGACCGCTCCACGCCGCCCACGGTGGCCCTCGTCGTCGGTGCCGGCGGACCCACGGGTGGTCCGTTCATCTGGGCCGCCCTCGACGCGCTCGAGGCCCGGACCGGGTGGAGCCCCCGCACCGCGACCACGGTCGTCGGCACATCCGCCGGAGCCTTTGTCGCAGCGCGCATGGGGGAGCGGGGCGGGCCATCGCCCGAAGCGGTGGACCGGCTCCGTGCGCTCGGCAACGCCGTCGCATTTCGACCCACGATCGCCACTCGGTTCGCTGCGCTCGTCCGCACCGTCGGCGGGCGAGTGGTGGCCGCAGTCTCGCCCGCTGACCGACCATTCGCCGACTCCGACGTGCCCGCCGACCCGTACCACTCGGGAGCGTCCGCCGTCACCGTCGAGCGCCGTTCGGGCCGCCGACACCAGCACGACCTGAACGAGGCTGCCGACGCCACGGCGGTCGTGCGGGCGTCTGCGGCCATCCCCGGCGTCAATCAACCGGTGCCCGTGAACGGGGTCCTCCACGTCGATGGCGCCGTGCACTCGGCCAACAACGTGGACCTCGTCGACCCTGTCCAGCATCCGGTGCTGGTCGTCGTGTCGCCCATGGTCCCGAAGGACGGCGGCACGCTGGTGAGCCGCTTCCATCGGGCGCAACTCCGCCGCGAGCTTCGCCCATGGATGCAGACCGGGCGGACGGCGGTGGTGATCATGCCGTCCGAAGCCGCACACGCCCAGCGTCGCAACCGAGAGCTGTACGCCGCCGAAGGGGCGCTCGCCGTCGACCGGCTCGTCGCCTCGGGATAGGGTGCGCCCTCGTGGACTCGATGGAAGAACGCCTTGGCGCCTGGGCATCCGGCAGTACTGGCACCGAGGCCGCCGTCGAGCTCCTGATCGAGACCGGCTACTGGCTCAGCCGGGCAGAGTTCGTCGAACGGGCGATCACGAGTGCTGCTGACCACGCGGCCATCGACTGGAACGCGGCGGCCGCCGTCGCAGCAGAGGTGCAGTGCTCGAGGGGAGAGCGGTTCCTCCTGCAGCTGGCGTGCTCGCTGGCCGATCCGTCACATCAGGTGGCGATGGCCGAGCTCTCCACGCTCGACGGGCGCAATCTCCGCCGGGTGCAGGACGCCATCAGGACCGCCAAGTTCGGCTGGTAGCCGACCTCGGTCCGGCTCTGCCGCTAGGCCGCCGGCATCGGCTGCAACGTCAGCGACTCCGTTCTGAGTACCAGACGGGTCGGATCGAGCTCGATGGAACGAAGATCGTCCCGGCCGGGAACGCAGCGCGCCGGGAGGATTGCAAGCCCGAGCCCAGCGGCGACCAGATCGAGCAACACGGTGGTGTCGGTGCCTTCGTAGGTGGTGTGGCTCGACCGATTGGCGATGGCAATCGGCGCCATGGCCGGCGTGTCGATCCAGAGCGCGTCGGTGAATGTGTCCGGATCGGCTGCACGGACCCGGAGCGGGTGATCGTCGGGCACGATCACGACCACGGGCTCCTCGACGATCGAAGCCGTACGAAAGAGCCCCGCCTCAGCCGAGAAGAGCGGGGTACCGGGAACGACCACGCCCGCGACCACTGCGACGTCCACGGTGCCGTTGGTCAGCAGCTCGATCGATCCGGCCGGATCAGCATCGA
>JAHDHM010000020.1:13058-19094 GCA_020631315.1 Acidimicrobiales bacterium | reverse complement strand
GTGAATGATGATGGTTCGCTGGGCGAGCGCAACGACCTACGTGTCGTCTCGACCGAGCACAAGATCGGCATCCACGCGTCGCCGCCCTGTGTCATGTCGTACGGCGACGAGGGCGGCGCCATCGGTTACCTCATCGGTGAGGAGAACCAGGGCATGCGCTACATGTTCACGATGATGAACAACGCCCGCCTGTCGGTCGGACTCCAGGGACTCGCTCTGGCCGATGCGGCGATGCAGCGGGCATCGCAGTACGCACGCGAGCGCAAGCAGGGGCGCGCCATCGGGGCGCAGGAGTCCTCGTCGTACATCGTCGATCACGCCGACGTGCGGCGGATGCTGATGACCATGCGCGCCAACGTCGAAGCGATGCGCGGCGTCATGTACCTCAACGGCGCGGCGATGGACCTCGCGAACGCCGCGTCGACGGAGGACGAACGCGCTGCCGCCGACGCTCGCAGCGCCGTGCTGACCCCGCTGTCGAAGGGCTGGGGCACCGACATCGGCCTCGAGATGACCTCGGTCGGTGTCCAGGTGCACGGCGGCATGGGCTTCGTCGAGGAGACCGGTGCAGCCCAGTACTGGCGTGACGCCCGGATCCTGCCGATCTACGAGGGCACCAACGGAATCCAAGGTCTCGACCTGGTCATGCGCAAGCTGCCCATGGGCGGCGGCACCGCAGTGGGCTCGCTGCTCGAGGAGATGGACACCACCGTCGCTGACCTCGCCGAGCAGCTGCCTGTCATCAGCTCACGCCTCGCCGACGGGATCGCGGACGTGCGCACCGTCATCGCGTGGTTCATGGAGCACGCGTCGTCGCCGAACGCCCTGGCCTCTGGCGCCACACCGTTCCTGCGTCTGTTCGGGATCGTGGCCGGTGGTTGGGCGCTGGCCCGTCAGGCGAAGACGGCCAAGGAGCTGCTCGACGCTGGTGACTCGAACTTCGGCGAGGACTTCCTGCGCGACAAGATCGCCACGGCGACCTTCTACGCCGAGCAGTTGCTGCCCGGTACCGCTGGTCTCGTCGCCCCATCTACCGCCGGGGACGATCTGATGTTCACCATCGGCGCCGATCGCCTCTGAGCGTGTCCAGCGACGACGAGCTGTTCGCCGAGGCCGGTGAACGTCTGCTCGCGGACGTCAGCATCGCGTTCGAGCCGTGGTTCGTGCGTGTGGTGTCGTCCGTGCTCGGCGACTGGCGGCAGGGCCCGCTGAACGACGAAGAGACCGGTGCCATCGCCGAGGCTGCAGCCGCAGCCGCGGCTGAGGCGTTGCCGCGGCTCGCGGAACTCGTCCGCGCCGATGTGGACCAGCAGTGGACGACGCCGCTCCAGATCGTGCGCGCGGCGACGAAGTTCGGCAACGCCGTGCTGGCCGGGTACGACGTGCCCCCGGTCATGCGTGACGCGATGGACGAGCGCCTCGCCCCCGACGATCGCTACGGCCTCGAGCCGGCGGCGCTCGCCGACCTCGATCCCGAGCTGCAGACGATCGGCTTGGTGTGGGGAGCGGCCAAGGCCAAAGCACGTCTGGCGCGCCGCCGAGCCGATGGGTGAGACTTCGCAACGATGAGCTTCGTCGAAGAACGCGCCCGCATCCTCGCTGAGCCCCAGCTCGACGGCCGAGCGCTGTGTCGTGCGCTGTCCGACGCCACCGACGTCTGGCTGCGAGAACTCGGCAACGAGGCGATCGGCGACCGCGACGGCATCTCGCTCGTCGCCGTCGGCGGCTATGGGCGCCGCGAGCTGGCGCCCGGATCCGATCTGGACGTCGTGCTCGTCTACCGCGAACACCAGGACGTGACGGCGATCGCCGATGCGATCTGGTATCCGATCTGGGACGCGGGCCTGAAGCTCGGCCATGCGGTACGCACTCCCGAAGCCGCGTTGGCGCTCGCCTCGGAAGACCTCGATGCAGCCACGTCACTGCTCTCGATCCGGCACCTCGCGGGCGACGCCGAACTCACCGGCGAACTGGCTGGTCGGCACCGCGCTGCATGGGCGGCCGACGCCGATCGCTGGCTGAGCGAACTGGTCGAGTCCGTGCGCCTACGCCATGAACGCTGCGGCGAGACCGCCTTCCTGCTCGAGCCGGATCTGAAGGAAGGTCGAGGCGGACTGCGGGACGTGCACGCGCTCTTGTGGGGTCGGACCGCGGGTGCACCGCTGACCGACGACGACATCGACTTCCTGACCGATGCAGAATCGACGCTGCTGGACGTTCGCGTCGGTCTCCATCGCCACACCGGCCGCCGCGGTGACGTGCTGTTGCTCGACGACCAGGACGCTGTCGCCGAACTGCTCGACGTCCACGACGCCGACGTGTTGATGGGCCGCGTCGCCGAAGCCGCCCGAGCGATCGCGTTCGTCGCCGATGATGTCTGGTACGGGGTCCGTCAGCAGCAGGGTCAGGCCGTGGTCGACCCGCCCGAGAACCTGGCCGCCGGTCTGTCCGTCGCTGACGGCGAGCTCGTCGTGACGGGCGACCCTGCAACCGATCCGCTGCTCGTGCTGCACGCTGCCGTCGCCGCAGCCCGGCTCGACATCCCGATCGAACGCTCGTCCCTACGACGGTTGAGTGACCGTCAGTCGATCTTCCCGGACCCGTGGCCGGAGGGGGCGCTTCGGCTCTTCGTCGAGCTGCTCTCGCTCGGTGATGCAGGTCGTCGAGTGATCGAACGTCTCGACCTGTTCGGCGTGTGGACGTGCATCCTGCCGGAGTGGGCGCCGAACCGTAACCGTCCGCAGCGCAACGTCTACCACCGCTTCACCGTCGACCGTCACCTGCTCGAGGCTGCGGCCCAGGCGTCGCGTCTGGCCCACCGGGTGCGGCGCCCCGATCTGCTCGTGCTGGCTGCGCTCTTCCACGACATCGGCAAGGGCTATCCGGGAGATCATTCCATCGCCGGTGTCGAGCTGGTCGAGCGGATCGGACCGCGCATCGGCCTGAGCGGGGACGACACGCAACGCATCGGCCGGCTCGTGCGACACCACTTGCTGTTGCCCGACGTGGCGACACGACGCGACCTCGGCGACCACGACGTCATCGCCAACGTGGCGACGTTGCTCGGCTCCACCGAGGTGCTCGAGTTGCTGGCCGCACTCACCGAGGCGGATTCGTTGGCGACGGGCCCGACGGCGTGGAACAGCTGGAAGGCCGATCTCGTCCGGCTCTTGACCGAGCGGGTGAACGCCCACATCGGCGGCGGCAGCGGCGCCTGGTCGCGTCGCTCGTTCGTCGACGAGCGCGTCGAGGAGCTGATGCGCGGCGGCCGCTTCCAGGTCGACGTCACCGACGACATGATCACCGTGGTGGCACCGGACGACGTCGGCGTGTTCTCACGTGTCGCGGGCGGTCTGGCACTGCGTGGTCTCGACGTGTTGCAGGCCGACGCCTATTCCTCGGCCGCGGGCATGGCGGCCTCGCAGTTCCGAGTCGAGGTGCCGAGGCACGGCATCGACGAGGCAGCGGTGAAGCGCTCGATCGACGACGCGATCCACGGACGGCTCGCGATCGACGCACGGCTCGCCGAGCGGGCCCAGACCTACGCACGCCGTCCGCGCTCGGCGTCGGACGTGCCGACCGTCATCGAGTTTCCACCCAAGGGTCACGACGACGTCACCATCATCGAAGTCCACACCGCCGACCGGATCGGCGTGCTCTACCGGGTCACCCGGTTCTTCGCGCACATGCGGCTCGACCTGCGCTCGGCGAAGATCCAGACGATCGGTCCCGAGGCGGTCGACACCTTCTACGTCAGTCGCGCAGGTGGCGCCGAGATCGATCGTCGCCTCCGCGACGAGATCGTGAAGGGCCTCCGCCACGCGCTGTCCGAGCTGCGCTGACCGCCGCAACTGCGACCGCTAGCGTGCCGCCATGAGCGAGCGAGCAACGGCACACGATCTGTTGACCTGGGCGGAGTCGCTCGCCGGTATCGCCCAGACGGGCCTCGGCTTCACCGAGAGCCTGTACGAGCGTGAGCGCTACGAAGAGGTGCTGGCGGTCGCCGCACGGATCAAGGCGAGCGCCACGGCCGACCCGGACCCCGCCGGTATCGAAGCCGAGTGGTTGAAGGGGGTCGGCAGTGGCGTGGCCGGCTACGTCACCCCGAAGATCGCAGTCGGCGCTGTTGTCGGCAACGACGACGGTGAGGTGCTCCTGGTCCAGCGTGCCGATTCCGGTGTCTGGCTGTATCCGACCGGCTGGGCCGATGTCGGCTATTCGGCTGCGGAGGTCGCACAGAAGGAGGTCTGGGAGGAGACGGGCATCCAGTGCGAACCGGTCGGCATGCTCGGCGTGCTGGACGGTATGCGGCTCGGCTTCACCCAGATCCCGCTGTACTCGTTGGTGTTTCACTGTCGTGCTGTCGGCGGTGAGCTTCGTGGGCACCCACTCGAGACCGCCGACGTGGGCTGGTTCGCCGAGGATTCCCTCCCCACACCGGTCGCGAGTGCCGACCGATGGGCTGCGCAGGCGTTCGCCGCCATCCGTGGCGAATCGCCGCTGCCGACGTTCGATCCACCTCGTGCCCGGGCGTGGGAGCCCGATCACTGATCTCGTAGGAACTGCTCCAAGTCCTCGATGAGGGCGTCGCCGTCGACGTCGTCGAACGAGAACCCGGCGGGGTCGTCGGCGATCTCGGGCTCGTCCTCGTCGTCGACCGACGCCAACAGGATCTGTTGGGCGTAGTCGGCGAGTTCGTCGTCCTCGTCGAGCATGTCGTCGACCTGGCGTTCGTAGCGGTTGGCTGCGATCTGTAGATCGCCGGCGCTGAGCTGGATGTCGAGGACCTCGACGAGGCGTTCGACGAGCGCGAGCGCGGCCTTCGGCGAGGTGGAGCTCGGGACGTACGTGGGCACCGACGCCCACAACGACATGGCCGGGACCTCGGCGCGCTGAAGTGCGTCCTGGAGCACGCCGACGATGCCGGTCGGACCGCTGTAGGTCGACTTGCGCAGGCCCAGGCGAGCGGTGAGATCTGCGTCGCTGCTCGCACCGAAGACGCTGACCGGCTGCGCGTGGTGGACCTCGGCGAGGAGTGCGCCGAGGCTGATCGCGGTCGTGACGTTCAACCGCTGGGCGACGGCGACGACCTGCTCGCAGAACGTCCGCCACATGAGGCGAGGCTCGGGGCCGGTGAGTACGACGAGCGGCCGTTCGCCTGTGTCCAGGACGGAGAACGCGACCTCGGGCCACTCGATGGTGCGGCTACCGCCCTCGCGGAGGCGGATCATCGGACGGGTGGAACCGAAGTCGAAGAACGGTTCCGGGTCGATCGTGGCGACGATCTCGGCGTCGAAGCGGCGGGCCACGTAGTCGAGCGCCGTGCTGGCGGCGTCGCCGGCGTCGTTCCACCCCTCGAAGGCCAGGATCAACATCGCGTCGTTCAGGTCGGGCGTGTTGCGCCACTCGACGTGCTTCATCGGGTTCCACGCTACCGGCGTCAGCCGGTGCTCGGTTCCTCGCGCGGTGAGGGCGGGGCGGTCCTCGGCACTGCTCGGTACACGTGGGGTGACGCCGTACGCTGGGGCTCCTGCCGCTGAGGGAGAAGTGCATGTCCGAGGTGCTGATCGAGCGACGCGACGAGGTGACCGACGACTTGGTCGCCGCGTTCGACCTGCTGATTCCGCAGCTGTCACGTTCGAACCCGCCCCCCGGCGCCGAGGGGCTCCAGACGATCGTGGACTCCGATGCCTGCCACCTGCTGGTGGCCCTCGTCGACGGTCGGATCGTCGGGTCGCTGACGCTGGTCGTGTTCCCGATCCCGACCGGTGTCCGAGCATGGATCGAGGACGTGGTCGTCGACGACTCGGCCCGGGGCCACGGTGTCGGGGCAGCGTTGAACCGCCATGCGATCGAGCTCGCCGCCGAGCTGGGTGCCAAGACGGTCGATCTCACCTCACGCCCGAGCCGCGAGGCCGCGAACCGCCTGTACCAGCGACTCGGTTTCGTGGCGCGCGAGACGAACGTCTATCGCTACTCGCCCGAGAGCTGAGATCTGATGCCGTCGCTGTACGAGATGCCCCCGAAGGGCGCTGT
>JAHDHM010000020.1:0-12958 GCA_020631315.1 Acidimicrobiales bacterium | reverse complement strand
TGCGGTCCGATCCATCTCGTTCCAGGGGATCTGATGCCGTCGCTGTACGAGATGCCCCCGAAGGGCGCTGTTGCGGTCCGATCCATCTCGTTCCAGGGGATCTGATGCCGTCGCTGTACGAGATGCAGGGCCATGAGTGGTTCGTCGAGTTGATCGACCGGTTCTATGACGCGGTCGATGCCGATCCGCTGCTGCGTCCGCTCTATCCGGAGGACCTCACCGAGTCGCGGGCCCACATGGTGGGGTTTCTGGTCCAACGCTTCGGTGGCCCGACGACGTACTCCGAACAGCGCGGTCACCCGCGGTTGCGGATGCGTCACGCCCCGTTCGAGATCCGTCAGGCCGAACGTGACGCATGGATGCGTCACATGACCGATGCCGTCGCTGCCGGTGGTCTGGCCCCGGACGTCGAAGAACAGGTCGTCGCGTACTTCGACGATGCTGCGACCTTCCTGATCAACACACCCTGACACGGAGACATCCCACATGGACGACGTGAACCTCGGCCTTCTGTTCATCCGAGTCATCGTGGGCCTCGTGTTCGCCGCCCACGGCGTCGCGAAGATCCGGGGTGGGCTGAGCGGCGTCGCCTCTTGGTTCGAGAGCGAGGGGCTCCGACCAGGGAAGCTCCACGCGTCGCTCGCCGCGTACACGGAGATCGCAGCCGGTCTGGCGCTGGCGGTCGGTGTCGGGTTCCCGCTGACGAATGCCGCGATGGTCGGCGTGATGGCGGTCGCCGGATTCATCGGGCACCGCAAGAACGGGTTCTTCATCATCCGTGACGGCTGGGAGTACGTGTTCGTGCTCGGTGTCGTGGCAGCGGGTCTCGCGGCGACTGGTCCGGGCGAGTGGTCGGTCGACGACGCACTCGGCTGGGAGCTCGACGGCATCGCCGGCCTGGCGATCGCCGGTGTCGGCGGTGTCGCCGCGGCCCTCGGTCTGCTCGCCGTGTTCTTCACGGCACCGTCCGCCGAGGACTGAGGAGCCGGGTCCGCTCAGTTCTCGCGCAACGGGCGGATGAGCCCTTCCTGCATCGCCGAGATCACGAGTTGGCCGTCGGCGGTGTAGATCTCTCCGCGGGCGAGCCCGCGTCCGCCGTGCGTGTGTACGGCGTGCTGGTCGAACAGCAGCCACTCGTCGGCTCGGAACGGCCGGTGGAACCACATCGCATGGTCGAGGCTGGCCATCATGACGCCTTCGCCCCAGCCCAGGCCGTGTGGGCCCAGCGCGGTGTCGAGCAGGGTCATGTCGCTCGCATACGCGGCCACGCACTGGTGGATGGCGGGATCGTCGCCGAGCACGCCGTCGGCGCGGAACCACACCTGTAGACGGTCGGCGGCGGTCGCGGTCTGTCGGCGTTCCATCGGGTGCTGACCGACGAAGCGTGAGTCGATCGGACGTGGCCGGTCGAACCACGCGCCCATCTCCTCGCGGTAGGGCTCCATGCGCGTCGCGAAGTCCGGGAGCGACTCCGGGTCAGGGACATCGGGCATCGCCAGCTGGTGCTCGTAGCCCTGCTCGTGGCGGTGGAACGAGGCCTGGAGGTTGAAGATGGCCCTGCCGTGCTGGATGGCCACGACGCGACGGGTGACGAACGAACGGCCGTCACGGATCCGATCGACCTCGTACAGGATCGGGGTGTGCGGGTCGCCGGCTCGCAGGAAGTACGAGTGCAGGCTGTGTGCGGAGAGCTCGCCGTCCACCGTGCGCCATGCGGCCATCAACGCCTGACCGGCGACCTGGCCGCCGAACACCCGCTGACGATCCTCGTCGGGGCTGTTGCCGCGGAACACGTTGACCTCGATCGCCTCGAGTGCGAGGAGTTCGACGAGGTCGGCCAGTGCGCTCACGCAGCTCATCGTAGGAGCCACGGGCCGCCGCTGCGGAAGGTCACCCTCCGAGGTCACGTAGTATTGAATCTCGTGTCGTTGATCGATCTGCCAGCACGACTGTGGCGTGTGCGCGGCCGCCTGTTGCGTTTCGCAGGGGTCTCGGTGATCGGTGTCGTGATCACCCAGCTGCTGCTCCTCGTGCTCAAGGGCGTCCTCGACTGGTCCGGCGTGCAGGCCAACATCGTGGCCACCACCGTCTCGTCCGTGCCCGTGTTCCTGCTCAACCGACGTTGGGTGTGGAACAAGGTCGGCGATCACTCCTGGTCGCGTGAGATCGCCCCGTTCTGGGCCTACACCCTGGCCGGTCTGATCGTGTCGACGGCCCTCGTCGCCGTGGCCGACGACGTCTGGGGCACCACCATCGCCGTGAACCTCGCGAACCTCGCCGGCTGGGGACTGCTCTGGATCGGCAAGTTCCTGCTGCTCGATCGTGTGTTGTTCAAGGACCACGAGGACGACGAACGGGAGCCGGTCGGTGTCTGACGTTCCAGCGATGCCCTCAGAGCTGCTCGAGATCGCCCGCGCCGCTCGTGGCTTCATGCCCGACGACGAAGGCATTGCGCTGTACGAGGCAGCCTGCGTCGCGGGCCCCGGACCCATCGTCGAAGTCGGGACCTACTGCGGCAAGTCGTCCGTGTACCTGGGCGCGGGCGCCAGGGTGTCGGGCACGGTCGTCTTCACGATCGACCATCACCGCGGGTCCGAGGAGATGCAGTCCGGCTGGGAGCATCACGACACCGAACTCGTCGACGCGGAGGGTCGCATGGACTCGCTGCCGGTGGCTCGGCGGCTGATCGAGTCGACCGGGCTCGACGACGTGGTCGTGGCGATGGTCGGCCGTTCCGAGGTGATCGGCCCTGCGTGGAACTCCGCGGCGTCGCTCGTGTTCATCGACGGCGGTCACGGTCCGATTCCCGCCCACGCCGATTACGACCTGTGGGCACCGCACGTGGCTCCCGGCGGTGTGCTCGCCATCCACGACGTGTTCCCGAACCCCGAGGACGGCGGTCGCCCTCCGTACGAGATCTACCTGCGGGCGCTCGAGTCAGGTGACTTCGTCGACGAGCGAGCCCAGGGCTCGCTGCGACTGCTGCGCCGCGTCAGCTGCTGAGATCGGGCAGATCCTCGCCCCGGAACACTCCGGCCGCTGCGGTGCGGCGGTCGAGCGCGTCGGCGGCCAGGATGATCGCCGCGCTGGTGTAGGTCGACCGCTCGGCGTCCGGGAAGTGGATCAGGTCCGGGTAGACCATGCCGGTGAAGTAGGCGCCGTCGTCGTCGCGCAGCGGCTGGACCGCTTCGAACAGACGCAGTGCTTCGGCCTCGTCACCGATGTTGAGATACGCCATGACGCATTCGCAGGTCTCGGCGGCGGTGACCCACGGCTGGTCCGAGACGCAGCGGATGCCCTTGTCGTCGAGCACGAACGTGTCGCGCAGTTCGGCCATGCGGGCCACTGCTGCGTCGCCGGTCAGTGCCCCGCTGAGGACCGGGTAGTACCAGTCCATGGCCCAACGGTCCTTCGGCTCGAAGGCGCCGCGATCGTGGGCGATCACGTGGCCGAGCTGGACGGCTGAGAACTCCCAGTCGGCGCGGTCGGCGCCGACGACGTCGGCCAGCTGCAGGGCGCAGCGTAGCGAGTGGTAGATCGACGACGAGCCGGTGAGCAGTGCGTAGGACCACGGTGTGCCGTCGGTGTGGCGGGCCCAGATGATCTCGCCCGATGCCTTCTGCATCGACAACACGAAGTCGATGGCGCGTTCGACGACGGGCCACATCTCGTCGACGAAGCCACGGTCGTTCGTGAGCAGCCAGTGGTGCCAGACGCCGGCAGCCACGTAGGCACACACGTTGGTGTCGATCTTGGCGTCTTCGATGCCGTCGGCCAGGTAGTAGTGGTGCCACCAGCCGTCGGCGTGTTGCCTGTCGGCCAGCCACTGGTAGGCCCGTTCGGCCTCGGTGCGCAGACCGGCCACGGCGAGGGCCATGGCGGCCTCGGTGTGGTTCCACGGGTCGGAGTGACCGCCGGGGAACCACAGGATCATGCCGCTGGGTTCCTGCTGCTCGACGATGGACTCCGCCGTCTGGACGAGGTCGGCCGTGGTGAGGGACGTCAACGCCTCGGTCACGCCGCCGCTCCCTCGGCTTTGCTCGCCGGTGTGACGGCATCTCGCCCGACGGAAGAGGGCTTGACCGCGTAATGGACGATGCTCTTGCCGAGCACCGGGTTCAGGACCTGGTCGGCGATGCGGGTGACCGCAGGCTGCTCGACGATGTCCCACGTGAGGAACTTCAGGTACTGCTGCACCAGCGGGTGGTCGTTGTTCGTGGGGCCGACGGCGCACTTCAGCCACCAGTAGGGCGAGTGCAGCGAGTGGGCTCGGTGATCACCACGGAGGTCGAAGCCGTGCATCCCGAGCAGGTTGCGCATCTGGCGCTTGTCGTAGATGCGCACGTGGCCGCCGACCGAGATCGGTGCGTGGTACTCCTCCGACAGCGCCCAGCAGAGCTTCTCGGGCATCCACGACGGGACCGTCACTGCGATGTTGCCGCCGGGCTTCAGGACGCGGAACAGCTCGGCAGCGGCCTGGTGGTCGTTCGGCAGGTGCTCGAGCACCTCCGAGGCGATGATGCAGTCGAAGGTGTCGTCCGGGAAGGGCAGCCGCAGGGCATCGCCGCGGGTGGTCGTGCCCACGCCGCCGCCGTCGAGCTCGCCGGCCTGGTCCATGGCGTGTCGCCAAGCAGTCCTTGAGTTCGGGAAGGCGGTAGTCGAAGGCGACGATCATGGCGCCACGTCGCAGTGCCTCGAAGGCGTGGCGGCCGGCGCCGGCGCCCATGTCGAGGACGCGGTCTCCGGCCTTCAGGCCGAGGCGGTCGAAGTCGACGGTCAGCATCCGCGTTCCTCCAGGAGCAGTCGGTACTGCTCGACGGTTCGTTCGGCGGTGATGCGCCACGAGAAGTTGTTCTTCACCCGGTCGCGGCCGGCGGCACCGATGGTGTCGCGCAGGCCCGGGTTGCGCAGGACGTGGCCGACCTTGGCGACGAGGTCCTCGCTGTCCCCCGGGGTCACGTGGATGGCGGTCTCGCCGTCCTTGCCGACGACCTCGGGGAGCGCGCCACCGGTGGAGGCCACGAGCGGGACACCGGTGGACATCGCCTCGATGGCCGGGAGCGAGAAGCCCTCGTACAGCGAGGGCACCACGGCGACGCTGGCCTCGTTGTAGAGCTCGACGATGCGGCGATCGGACACGCCCGAGACGAACTCGACGACATCGGTCAGGCCCAGGTCCTTGATGGTCTGGGTGGCCCGGCTGTCGGTCTTCGGGCGGCCGATGACGGTCAGGTGGGCTTCGGGGATCTCGGTGCGGAGCTTGGCCAGCGCCTCGAGCAGGTAGGCCAGGCCCTTCATCGCCACATCGGCCGATGCGGTGGTCATGATGCGGCCCGGCACCGGCTGGACCTCGGGGATCGGCACGAACTGGTCGGGATCGACACCGACGTGCACGATGTGCAGCTTGTCCGGGTCGACGCCGTGGCCGGTGATGATGTCGTCGTAGGAGTTCGACGACACCGTGATGATGCGGGTCAGCTGCTGCGCGACCTTCGACTGCATGCCCGTGAAGGCGTAGAAGCGGTCCTTGGTGAAGCGCTTCCAGCGGGTGGGGGCGTGTGCCGTCTCGATCTCGCGGTCGACGGTGATCGGGTGGTGGATGGTGCCCAGCACCGGGATCATCTGGTCGATCGTGGCGATGCCGGTGCCGAGGCACTGGTTGTCGTGGACGAGATCGAACTGGTCGAGACGATCACGCAGGTACCGCTCGGCCCGGAGACTGAACGTGAGCGGTTCGGCGAACGTGGCGCCTGCCGTGATCAGGTACTCGAGCAGATCGATGCGGTCCCGGTACTCGCTGAACTTCGGGAACCGGAACGGATCGGGGCTGCGGTACAGGTCGAGGCTCGGCAGCTTGGTGAGGCGGACGCCCTCGTCGACGTGGGGATACGGCGGGCCGGAGATGACCTCGACCTCGTGCCCCAGCTCGACCAACTCGCGGGAGAGATGCCGGATGTAGATGCCCTGCCCGCCGGTGTAGGGGTGCCCTCGATACGTGAGGAGCGCGATGCTGAGCCGATCGGGACTGGACATCGGATCGCCGCTCCTACCTGGGGGTGTACCGAGTGGGGGACTCGGGCTCGGCGCATCCGTGCTGCCGTGGCCGGGTCAGGTTACCGGCGGGTCACTTCCTCACCAAGAGCGGTCACCAACATGTGACCGTCGTCACGGAACGTGTTCGTGTCGGGTCCGTCGAGCAGATCTGTGTGGGCGACGCGGTTGCTACGGTGACGCGCCGTGCGAGCGGTGTTGCAGCGTGTCACGTCGGCCCGGGTCGAGGTCGGCGACGAGGTCGTCGGATCCATCGACGCAGGGTGGTGCGCCCTGGTCGGGGTCACCCACACCGACACGGTCGCCGAGGCCAAGAAGATGGCCTCGCGCATCGCCACGCTGCGGGTCTTCGACGACGAGGACGGCGTCATGAATCGCTCCGTCGAGGACGCGGGCGGCGCGGTGCTGGTCGTCAGCCAGTTCACCCTCTACGCCGACACCCGCAAGGGCCGGCGGCCGGCCTGGGGCGGTGCAGCCCCGGCGGAGATGGCCGAGCCGTTGATCGTCGAGCTCGTCGACGAACTCCGGCGGCTCGGACTCCCGGTCGAGACGGGACGATTCCAGGCTGACATGGTCGTCCACATCGTGAACGAGGGCCCGGCGACGATCATCGTCGACGTCGACGCACCCGGCTGATCAACGCCGTCGCCGTCCCGGATGCGCGCTGACGCGGCGAATCGAGCGACACGATCAACACGAGCAGCATGAGCGTGGTGATCGGTGCCTTCCCGGTCCGCACCGCCCACGTGTCGCCTTCGCGGAGCTCGATCGTCTCGGTGACGACCGCCTGTTCACGCAACCCGGTGCGTCCGACCACCTGACCGTCGGGGTCCACGATGGCGCTGTAGCCCGTCGTGGACGACTGGACCACCCAGCGGCCGGTCTCGACCGCGCGCAGCCGGGCCGACGCCAATGACTGTTCCGGTACGTGAGTGGTCCGGTACGACGAGGCCAGGGTCGGGTTCACCACGAAGGCGCCGCCGGCGTTCACGCCGCTGCGGATCCGTTCGGTGAAGTAGACCTCGAACGAGATGCCGACGGCCACGGGTCCGATCGGCGTGTCGAGCACACCGTCGCCCTCACCGGCGATGAACTCCCTGGGGATCAGCGACAGATCGGCGAACGGGTCCACCAGCGAGCGCAGCGGGATGTATTCGCCGAAGGGGACCAGGTGCACCTTCGAGTACTCGTCGACCACCCGACCGTCGGGTCCGATTACCACGGCGAGGTTGTCGGCGGTGTCATCGCGCCGCTGGGTGACACCGACGAGGAAGGTCAGCTGACGTTCGGCCGCGAGCGTGCTCAGCTCCAGCTGTTCACGGCTGCCGTCGAAGTCGTCGTCGACGGTCACGGCGGATTCGGGCCAGACCACGAACGCACCGTCGGGGACCGCGGCGGTCGCCTCGAGGTGTCGTTCGTAGACGCTGCCGAGATCACTGTTCACCGCGTTCGTGCCGAGACGACCGCCGCCCTGCACCGAGGACACGAGCTGGTTCCCGACGGCGGTGCCGGCCGGTGCGGTGACACCTGCGGCGATCGCCAACAGCACCAGACCGGCGGGGCCGAGTGCGGTGGGCCCCGGAAGTTCGCGGCGACGTCCGGCGGTGACCGCCTCGCCGAGCGCGGCAGCGAGCAGCCCGACGCACAGCACGACGGCGAGTGGTCCGCCGGCTCGGGCGACGACCAGCAACGGGCCGTTCACCTGACCGAGCGCGAGGTTGCCCATGGGCACTCCGCCGAACGGGATGACCCACGTCCATGCGTCGCCGAGCATCAACGCTGCGGGGATGGCGATCGGTGCCGCCTCACGACGAGTCGGCACGGCGAGCGGTGCGGCCATGATCAGCGACAGGATCGGCATGGACACCACGAACCCGGGTGGTGTCAGATCGACCATCCACACGAGCGCGAGCAGGTGGTAGCCGAGCAGGAACGTCCACGCGGTGGACAGCCGGCGTCGCCACTGGGCGATCGACTGCAGCTCGACGTGCAACACGGCGAGGCCGACGACGGCCAGCGGCCACCAACCCCACGGGCCGAGCGACAACGACGCCAGCAGGCCGGCACCGGTGAGGCGGGCGCCGCGCAGCAGGTTCGTGAGCCGCGAAGGTGCTGCCTCGCTCGATTCGGTTGCGTCGGTCACGAGGTGAGGCGGTCGAGGACGCGGTGTGCGGCTTCGTCCCCCTGTCGGATGCACGCCGGAATGCCCACTCCCCGGTACGAGGCACCGCACAGTTCGACGCCGGGGGCCCGGCCGGCGAGGTCGGCCTCGGCGGCGGTCAGCGCCTGGCCGTGGCCGGGGCGGTACTGCGGGAACGAGTCGACCCAGCGAGTGACACGCCACTCGAGCACCGGACCGCTGATGTCGAGCAACTCGCCGACTTCTTCGGCGAGGGTGTTCACGAGCTCGTCGTCGTCGAGCTGGAGCGCCCGGTCGTCACCGTGACGACCGGCCGAGACCCGCAGGACGATGCGGTCGTCGTCGGTCCAGTGGGGCCACTTCCGGTTGGCGAACGAGACCGCAGTGACGAGCTTGCCCTCTGGTGCAGGGCACAGCAGGCCTGAACCGTCCATCGGGTGGCCGACGTCAGCGGCGCGGAACGCCAGCGTGACCATGGCGACCGATGCGTACTCGATCGAGGCGAGCGTGTCGGCTGCCGACGACGCCAGCGGGCGGACGAGCTCGGCGGCGTGGCGGGCCGGCGTGGCGATCACGACAGCGTCGGCGTCGAGGTGTGGGCCGTCGGGGTGCTCGGGCCCGACCGTGACTCGGTAGCCGTCCGCGGTCGCCTCGAGTGCCGTCGCTGCCGTGGAGGTGTGCACGACGTCGTCGTCGAGCGAGGCGCGGAGCCGGTCGACCAAGACGCTGACACCGTCGGTGAAGCTGTGGAACAGCGGCGCATCCGGGTTGGCGGTGCGCTGGCGTTGGAGTTCGCGGACGCCCTTGATGAGGCTGCGGTTCCGGCGGGCGGTCTCTGCGATCTGCGGGGCCGACATCTCGGCGGACAGCCGGAACGTGTCGCTGGCGTTGATGCCGCCGATGAGGGGATCGACGAGTCGTTCGGCGACCTCGCGGCCGAGACGGCGGCTGATGAGGTCGCCGACGGACTCGTCGCGACCGTTCCAGTTGTCGGGGAGGACGAGGTCGAGGCCGGCGCGGGCCATGCCGAGTGGCGAGATGATGCCCGAGGTCGCGATCTGGCGAAGCCGTGAGGGGACGCCCAGCATGAGGCCTTCGGGCAGGCGGCGCAGCTTGCCGCGCGACACCACGTAGGCGCCGGACGAGCTCGGGCTGATGAGACGGTCGTCGATGCCGAGCTCACGGCACAGGTCGGTGCCCCACGGCACGCGTGCGAGGAACGCATCAGGCCCCTCGTCGACCATCCGGCCGCCGAACGGTGTCGTCGAGATCTTGCCGCCGAGACGTGGTGAGGCCTCGAGGAGGGTGACGCGGACCGGCGTCGTGGAGGTGTGGAGCCGGTAGGCCGCGGTGAGCCCCGAGATGCCGCCGCCGATGACGACGACATGGGGGACGGTCATGACGTGGCCTCGACCCGTCCGTGCTCGTGAACGACGCGGACGACGTGCTCGAGCACCGTCGGGTCGGTCTGGGGCAGGACGCCGTGACCGAGGTTGAAGACGTGACCGGGGTGACCGGCGTTGTCGTCGAGGATGCGGCGGACCTCGGTCTCGACCTTGTCGACACCGGCCAGGCAGATGGCCGGATCGAGGTTGCCCTGGAGCGCGACGGCACCACCGGTTCGGCGACGCGCCTCCGACAGCGGGATGCGCCAGTCGACGCCGACGACGTCGGGACCGGCGTCGACGAAGGCAGCGAGGAGCTCACCGGTGCCGACGCCGAAGTGTGCCGACGGCACACCGAGGTCGGCCAGCTCTGTGATGACCCTGGTGGTGTGCGGCAGGACCATCGTCCGGTAGTCGCGCTCGCTGAGTGCGCCGGCCCAGCTGTCGAACACCTGGTACGCGCTCGCGCCGGCGAGGACCTGGGAACGGATCGACGCGATCGCGAGATCGGTCAGGCGCTCCATGAGGTCGTGCCAGAGACTCGGATCGTCCAACATCAGCGACTTCGTCTTCGCGTAGTCACGCGACGGGCGACCCTCGATCAGATACGACGCGACGGTGAACGGTGCGCCGGCGAAACCGATGAGCGGGATGTCGAGCTCGCCGGCGAGGATCCGCACGGTCTCGAGCACGTGGGCGGTGTCGATCTCGGGCTCCAGCGGACGCAGCCGTTCGAGGTCGGACCGGCCGGCGAACGGCTGCTCGACGACCGGACCGACACCGGGCTTCACGTCGACGCCGAAACCGATGCACTCGGCCGGAACGACGATGTCGCTGTAGAGGATCGCGGCGTCGACGCCGTAGCGGCGGATGGGCTGGAGCGTGATCTCGGCCGAGAGCTCCGGGTCGCGCAACGTGTCGAGGATGCTGCCCACCTTGCGGACCTCGCGGTACTCGGGGAGGCTGCGGCCGGCCTGACGTTGGAACCACACCGGCACGTGGTCGTGCGGCTCGGCTCGACACGCGGCCAGGTAGGCGCTGTCGCTCAGGCGGTGGGACGGGTGATCGGCGGGGAGGGACATGCGTCTCGTGTCGGTCAGCGGCTCGTCGGCTATGCCGGGGGACCCGATGACGCTACCGCTGCGATTCGGCTGCGTCACCGGCGCGTCGGAGGGTGGTGCCGAATCGGGAGTGATCGTCACAGCCGAGCGCTAGATTGTCTGATTCCCCGGATCTGGACGACTGCGTGAGCGAACACCCGGAACTGGCGGCCGAGCAGGCCTACATCGACCACGCGTACGCGTGCCTCGACGCGGCGCGCGAGCGCGCTGTGCGGCTGCGCGAGATGGTCGAAGTCGGACGCGGTGGCACCACCCAGGCCCGCTTCGAACGCGATGTGATCGAGGAGCAGGTGGCTGCGCGGCTGTCGCAGTTGCAGCTCGGCGCCTCGTCGTTGGTGTTCGGTCGGGTCGACACGGACGACGACGTCTTCCACATCGGGCGTCTGGCCGTGGCCGACGAGCACCAGGAGCCGGTCGTCGTCGACTGGCGTGCCCCGATCGCCGAGTCGTTCTACCGGGCCACGGGACGCGACCCGATGGGGCTCGTCTTGCGTCGCCACTTCGTGTCGCGCGGGCGTCAGCTGCTCGACATCGAGGACGAGCTGTTCGACCTCGACCGGCTCGACGACAACTACCAGGGCCACGGCGCGCTGCTTGCCGCCCTCGACCAGAACCGCACGGGGCAGCTCCGCGACATCGTCGCCACCATCCAGGGCGAGCAGGACGAGATCATCCGCGACGACCTCAAGGGCATCGTCATCGTCCAAGGCGGTCCGGGCACCGGCAAGACGGTCGTGGCCCTCCACCGTGCTGCCTACCTGCTGTACACCCACCGCTTCCCGCTGGAGGGCCAGGGCGTGTTGCTGCTCGGTCCGAACCGGCTGTTCCTGCGCTACATCGAGCGGGTGCTGCCGTCCCTCGGCGAGGCCGGAGTGCATCTGTCCGTGTTGGCCGACCTGTTCACCGAGGTGTTCCCCGACACCCAGGTGCGACTGCCCGACACCCCCGAAGCAGCGGCCATCAAGGGCGACATCCGCATGCTCGAGGTCGTCAAGCGGGCCATCCGTGACCGCGAGCGCCGCCTGCGCGAGGACCTCGTCGTTCCCTACGGCGTCACCCGGCTTCGGGTCACGACCGACCAGTCGGCGCACATCGTTCGTCAGGCCAAGCGTCGGTTCCGCAACCACAACCGGGCCAGGGCGTTCGTCGAGACCGAGTTCTTCCGTCTGCTCGCCGGCAGTCACCGTTCGATGCCGGATCCCGAGATCGTCCGTGACCGGCTGAAGATGGACCTGCGGATCCGCAGTGCGCTCGAGTGGATGTGGCCGGTGCTCACGCCGCAGCAGCTGTTCCGAGATCTGTACGGTTCGTCGGCACTGCTGCGCTCGGCGCTCGGTGAGGTGTACGACGGGGAGCGTCTCGACGCTGCCGTGAAGACGCTGCGACGTCCTCGCGGCGAGGAGCTCTCCGACTACGTGTTCGCCGACGGCGACGTGCCGTTGCTCGACGAAGCCCACTCGATCCTGGGCAGCCTCCCGTCTCGCAAGGACGACGAGGAGGTCCGTACGTACGGCCACATCGTCGTGGACGAGGCCCAGGACCACAGTCCGATGGCGCTGCGGATGCTGGCCCGCCGGTCGCTCAACGGGTCGTTCACGATCGTCGGCGACATCGCCCAGGCCACCGCGCCGGGCGCTGCTTCGGACTGGGACGACGTGCTCGACCTGCTGCCGGTCGGGACCAGGACCCCTCGCATGCGCGAGCTGTCGCTGAGCTACCGCATCCCGGCGCCGAATCTGCGGGTTGCCTTGCGTGTGCTGAAGCAGGCAGCGCCGCAGATCACTCCGCCGGAGGCGGTCCGGAGCAGGGGCGAGCCACCGCGTTTCGTGAAGACCTCCGGCCGTGCGCTGGTGACGCGGGTCGTCGATCTCGTGGTCGAGGAGTCCGACGTGCTCGACGGAGGTTCCGTCGCGGTGATCGTGCCCGAATCGCTGATCGACGCCGTCGACGACGAGCTGACGGCCCGCGGGATCGAGTTCGGTCGTGCCCGCAGCGAGTCCCGCAACGCAACTGGCCAGTTGCACCCGCAGGTGGCGCTCGTGCCGGTGGGTCTCGTCAAGGGTCTCGAGCTCGACGGTTCGATCGTGGTGGAGCCGCAGCGCATCGTCGACGAGGAACCCCAGGGTCTGCGAGCGCTCTACGTCGGCCTCACCCGCTCGACGAAGCGTCTCGTCGTGGTCCACTCCCAGGGCCTCCCGGAGGCCATGGCCGAGTAGCCGTGCGGATCGGCCCGGAAGATCGGCCGAGTAGCCGTGCGGATC
>JAHDHM010000429.1 GCA_020631315.1 Acidimicrobiales bacterium | reverse complement strand
ACACGGTCGCCGAATCGGCACTCGGCGGGCGCCGGAGCGGTGGAGCACTCACCCCAGCCCGGGTCGACCTCGTCCAGCCAGCTGGCGAGCTGCTCGGAGGTCGTGGTCAGGCAGTCGTTGCCACCTTGACCGTCCGAGAACCGCAGATCGATGTCACGGCCGGGCATTCCAGAGAGCGCATCGGTGATGTCGCCCTTCAGCTGGTTGGCGTCGAGGAACAGCGTCTCGATGGAGCGCAGGTCCTTCAGCGTGGCGGGGATGGAGGTGAACCCGTTCCAGCCGAGATCGAGGACGTACAGCTCGTCGAGCTCGGCGATTTCGGCCGGCACGGCACCCGTGAGCCCGCTCCATGGCAGCGCCAGGTATTCCAGTCCTTCGAAGTCACCGATCGCTGCCGGGAGGTGGCCGCCACCGGTGCCCGGGTTGAAGTAGGTGAAGTCGATCATCTGCACGTGGCCGCCGTCGCACCAGATGCCGTACCAGCCCTGACACGGGTCGGTGGCCGTCACCCAGTCACCTCGGTGATGCCAATTGGGTCCGTTGAGTGCGTGCCACAGGTTCTCGAGCGCAACGCACTCCTCGGTGACGAGTTCGGTCTGCACGGCCTCACCGGCGAAGGTGCAGGTGTGCATGGGGGCGGCCTCGGGCTCGACGTCCTGGGCGGCAGCGGGCCCGGCGAGGGCGATGACCGAAGCGACGGTGATGCCGACGGCGGCGGCGATCTTGCGAACCGGGTTCTTGGCGGAGGTGGTGGTGCTGCTCATTGGATCGTCCTTGTCGTGTGGGTTGCCGCTCGTTGCGGCACAGGTGAAGGTACGGACCCCACCACCCCCATCGATCGGGGCGAACCCCCATAACCACCCCTACCGACGGGGTCGGTGTGACGGTCGGCAACAGGCCCCGTCACATCGGTGGAAACGATTGAAAACACGGCGTCTTTTGAGCCAGCTCGGTGCGACGACGCGGGCTACTCTGCGCCCATGGATCGTGACCTGAAACGCTGCCTCGGACAGATGATGAAGGGCGTACAGGTGGTGGCGTCGAAGAACGACGAGGGCCTGACTCGCGCCTACTGCTCGCACTGGGTCATGCAGGTCTCGTTCGAGGAGCCGATCATGCTCGCCTCGATCTCACCGAAGCACGACACCCACGCGGTCATCGAACAGTCGGGTTGGTTCACCGTGTCGAACCTGGCGGCCGATCAGGTGGACGTCGGGCAGTACTTCTCGTATCCCGGCCGCAAGTTCAAGTACATCGCCCCCGAGTACCTCACCGAGGTCGATGGGTGGCCCGTGGTGCCGGACTGCATCTCGTGGATCAAGTGCGACGTGCTCGAGAAGCTGCCGACCCAGCTCGACCACGACCTCTTCCTCGCTCGCGTGAGCGAGTTCGGCGAGGGCCGTCTCGGCGAGGACGCACTGCTCTATTCGTCTCGGCATGGTTGGCGCCGCAGCGGAGAGAAGGCCCGCGAGCCGGGCCGCTCCGTCCGAGACGAGCTCCTCGAGCGTCTCGCCGAATCCGAATCCGAACCCGACGCCTGACACAGATCGGTCAGTTGAGGCGGGCCCAGAGTCCGTCGGCGGTCGGATCGTCCGGATCGAGCTCCTCGCGGAGCCGGGCGGCCACGTCCCACCGACCGCGGGCTTCGGCCATGCCGATCACGAGCCGTCGTTCCGAGGCCGGGCCCGGCAACGCGGCGCGCAGGTCGATGAGCGGGTCGAGCATGCGGGCGTCTCGCTCGGCCAGGGTGCGGGTCAGGTTGTTGAGCACCCGGGACAACATCGACTGTGGCGTCACCGGTCGCAGCATCTCCGCCTCGAACGGCGCGGCGGGTCCGAACAACTGACGGAAGCGATGCTCCGCGGTGGCGAGGTTCAGCGACACGCCGCCGGCGAACGGATCGAGGAAGTGATCGGGGTCGCCGTCGACGCCGACGAGGAAGTGCCCGGGCATGCCGATCCCGTGCAGGCCCACGTCGCAGCGGCGGGCGACGGCGATCAGGACGGCAGCGAGCGTGATGGGCATGCCGGTCCGACGCATCAGCACGGCGTCGAGGAATGAGTTCTCGGGTGCGTGGTAGTCGTCGACGTCACCCGAGAATCCGGCCGGACCGAAGAGGTGTGCGGCGACACCATCGGGCGTGTGGTCGTCGATCTGCAGCGCCAGGTGGTCGAGCGTGGCGACGGAGACCTCGATCGGCGGTGGGTTGGGGCGCAGCACCTGCGTGACCCCGAGGAGCAGATCCTCGATCGGCGGGTCGGTGGTGGCGTGCAGCTCGAGGAGCCGCTCGAGCGGGGTCACGACGATCGGTTCGATTCGGCGAGCGCGGCCTTGTCGATGGCCCACAGCTGCTTGTGGGTCTGCCAGACCAGCGCGACCATCACCACGACGTTGAGCGCAAGCACGAGTGGCACGCCCCACCAGAACACCTCGTTGCCGGTGAAGAAGACGATGGTGTTCAACGCGATGTAGCCGATGCGGATCTCGGTCGGGCCGATGCCGTGATGCGCGATCTGGAACTGGTTCGTGGCCGCGAACGACAGGAACGACAGCGCCATCATCGCCATCGTGACCAACAATAGAAGGGAAAACAGGAAGCCGGTGCCTCCGGGAGCCAGGAAGCTGTAGGCGATCACGACGCTGCCGGCGAAGATCGTGTCCAGGAAGTGGTCCATGAAGTAGCCCCACTTCACGAGCCCCTCACCCCGGGTGCGGCCGAGGGTGCCATCAAAGCTGTCGGTCAGCCACTGGCCGAACACCATCACCGACATCGCATGCAGCCACACGTTGTCGTCGGCGGCCAGCCACCCGAAGAAGACCATGCCGGCGGACCACAGGATGGTCATCAGCGTCAACTGCCAGGACCGCATCCATCGGGGAAGTTTGGGAACGGCCCAGTCGATGAACCGGCGTTCGACCGGGCCGAGGAACGACTGGCCGTGCTTCTTGTCTCCGCCGAAGGGCTCGCTCACGGCTTCCATGATTGCGGACCGGCAGAGCGAATCGGCGGACGGCGGCACCCGGCCGGGTCGCGCCGCACTGGATTGGGACGAATTTCTGGTTCGTTGTGTCGAAATCGGCTC
>JAHDHM010000428.1 GCA_020631315.1 Acidimicrobiales bacterium | reverse complement strand
CCATCTCGAGGTCCTGGGCGTAGCCGGCTTCCAGGCCGTCGTCGATGAGTGCCGGGTCGAGGTCCATGGTGCCGGCCAGCGCAGCAGAGAGGATCTCGCCCGGCGAGATCGGCGTGCGGTCCCACCCGTCGGGCTGCCACAAGCCGCTGCGGCGAATCGACTTGGCGCAGTGGAGGAACACCTCGTCGACCTCGACACCGATGGCCGACTGCGGACGGCGGAACTCGTCGTCGAACATCGACAGCAGGTCCTCGTCGACGGTCACGACGGCGCGCCCGTTGACCCGAACGGTCTCGCCGTTGCCGGGGACGAGGAACAACAGTCCGACGTGGGGCTGATCGACGATGTTGCGCAGCGTGTCGATGCGGCGGTTGCCGTTGAGGTCGGGCAACAGCAGGCGACGCTCGTCGAGCACCTTCACGAAACCGGGATGACCGCCTCGTGGTGAGACATCACCCGTGCCGTCGGCGGCATGAGTGCCGACCAACACGAACGGGCTTCGGGCGATGAAGCCGATGGTGGTCGGGTCGAGGCGGTCGACGGACTTCGCCTTCACCACCTCACTCGGCTCGCCGTATAGCGCTCGCAGCGCCGTCTGGTCGGTGATGGTGCGTCCGAAGCCCTGTTCGCTCATGTGCTCGTCCCCTCGTCGGCCCGCTTGCCGGAGTGGCGAATGCGTCCCTGACCGACCATAACGTGCCGCTACCGTGTGCTCTCGTCGCATTCGGCCATCCCCGGGACCGCAGATCATGACCAGCCCTGAACCCTCGTCGTCCACCGACTTCGTGCGCGAGCTGGTTCGACTGGACCTGGCAGCCGATCGCTTCGGCGGCGTTGTGCAGACCCGGTTCCCGCCGGAGCCGAACGGCTTCCTCCACATCGGTCACGCGAAGGCGATCTGCCTCGACTTCGGCATCGCGAAGGAGTTCGGTGGGCGCTGCAATCTGCGCTTCGACGACACCAACCCGATGACCGAGGACGAGTCCTACGTCGAGGGCATCATCGAGGACCTCCGGTGGCTCGGCTTCGAGCCCGATGCGGTGTTCCACGCCAGCGACTACTTCGAGCAGCTCTACGAGTGGGCCGAGCACCTGATCGTCAACGGGGCTGCCTATGTCGACGAGCAGGACGGCGAGACGATCTCGGCGCAGCGGGGCGGCTTCGGCAAGCCGGGTGTCGAGAGTCCGTACCGGGACCGCTCCCCCGACGAGAACCTCGATCTGTTCCGCCGCATGCGGGCCGGCGAGTTCGAGGACGGCGCGGCCGTGCTGCGGGCCAAGATCGACATGCAGCACGAGAACATGCAGCTGCGTGATCCGGTCCTCTATCGCATCCGTCACGAGGTCCATCACCGGACCGGTGACGCCTGGGTGATCTACCCGACGTACGACTGGGCCCATGGCCAGAGCGATGCGATCGAACGTGTCACCCACTCCCTGTGCACGCTCGAGTTCCGGGACCACAACGCCCTCTACTCGTGGTGCCTCGACCAGCTGCCGCTCGACCACGCTGCGCCGTATCAGACCGAGTTCGCCCGACTGGAGTTGACCCACACGGTCACCTCGAAGCGCAAGCTCAAGCAGCTCGTCGACGACGGTGTGGTCGACGGCTGGGACGATCCCCGCCTGCCGACCCTGCGCGCGCTGCGCCGCCGCGGGTATCCGGCGGTGTCGATCCGCCGCTTCTGCGACGAGATCGGTGTGGCACGTACCAACAGCCGGCACGCCATCGAGCTGCTCGAGTCCTACGTGCGGACCGAACTCAACGCCGTCGCGCTCCGACGGATGGCCGTGCTCCGTCCGCTCAAGCTCGTGATCACCAACTGGCCGACCGACGCCGACGGCAATCCCGAGGTGGTCATGCGTGAGGCGGTCAACAATCCCGAGAACGACGCAGACGGCGTCCGTGAGGTGCCCTTCAGCGGCACCCTCTGGATCGAGCAGGACGACTTCCGAGCCGACCCGCCACCGAAGTACTTCCGACTGACTCCCGGGCGTGAGGTCCGGCTGCGGGGCGGCTACTTCGTGACCTGCACCGGGTACGAGACCGACGACGACGGCAACGTCACCGAAGTCCACTGCACGTACGACCCCGAGACCGCTGGCGGCAACGCCCCGGACGGTCGCAAGGTGAAGGCCACCATCCACTGGGTGTCGGCCGACCACGCCGTCGACGCGCAGGTCGCGCTGTACGACCGGCTGTTCGCCGCAGAGGTCCCGGGTGCCGAGTCGGGCGACCCGTTCGACGATCTCGATCGGAACTCCCTCGAGCTGCTCACCGACTGCAAGCTCGAACCCGCGCTCGCTGACACGCCCCTTGGCGAGGTGGTCCAGTTCGAGCGCCTCGGCTATTTCGCCCACGATCCGCGGACGCCGATGCTGTTCCATCGCACCGTCGGGCTGCGTGACGAGTGGGCCAACATCCAGAAGCGGCAGCAGCAGGGCCGCTGAGCTGCCTGTCGTCGAGCGGCCCGCGGCGATCAGCCCGGTCGGACGTCCTGCCAACGGACGATACCGTCGATCAGGCGGCCGTCGATTCCGGTGACCTCGGCAGTCGCTCCGACCACGATCGGCGGAAAGCCGATCACGAGGAACGGTGGGTCGTCGGCGAGTGCCCGTTGCGCAGTGACGCTGAGGTCGGCGCGGGTCGCTGCGTCGTCGGTGCTCTGGGCGGTGGCGAGGAGTTCGAGCACGGCGGCATCGTCGAAGCCCGAGGCGTTCGCCTCGAGCACGTTGCCGGCGCGGTCGGCCAGGTCTCGCAGACTCGTGCGGAGGCTGGCCACCGGGTCGCCTTGCGCCACGCCGAGATCGTCGCAGCGGGCGACGACGCCCTCGGTCAGATCGCTGGCTGCGGTCTGACGCAGCTCGTCGTCGCCGACGAGGGTCACGCGCGTGTCCACCAGCGCAGTGGCACCCCAGACGACTTGGAGGTCTGCGGCCGCGGCGCGCTGATCGGGATCGGCACCACAGATGAGCTGGACGACGATCGGCGTGCCGGGGTCCGCGCCGTCCGACCGGCCCTCATCGGCCACGTAGGCGGCGAGGACCTCGGTCGGTGTCAGCGGCGCCGGATCGTCGCTGGGTTCGTCGGTGGTCTCG
>JAHDHM010000427.1:1069-3106 GCA_020631315.1 Acidimicrobiales bacterium | reverse complement strand
AACGTCGTACTCGCCGTCGGACCGTGCGTTGGCCGCACGGAGCTCCCGCTTCAGGTCGTCTTCGGTGCGGAACCACGCCGCGGCCTGTGGCGCAACAACGTCGTACTCGTGACAACTGGTGCAGACGCCATCGCCATCGATGGCGATTCCGGGAACATCGGAGCCGAGGCCACACCGCACGCAGTGCACGACCTGGCGGTTGGGGTCTGGGGTCCACAGCCCGGCGACTGCGCCATCGATTCCGGCCACGGACCGGGCGGCGGCCTCGATCTCGCCCGGTTCCAAACGCACGCCGCGAACCTTGATCTGCTCGTCGATCCGCCCGTGGTAGACCATGCGGTTCGCGTCGAGCATCCGAACCCGATCGCCGGTTCGATAGAGGATGCCGTCGCTGCCGCTCTCCGGTCGACGGCCGAACTTCTGCACGTTGAGCGCATGCCGGGACGGCTGATGTGCAGCTCGCCCTCGCCTCCCAGCGGCACCGGATGGCCGGCGGCATCGAGCACATGGAGTGCGACGCCCGGCGCGTTGTGACCGATCGGGACCTCCGGCCCCTCATCGTGCGTGGGGTCGTATCGGTGCAGCATGCAACCGACCACGGCTTCGGTGGGTCCGTACTCGTTGAAAATGTCGGTCTCCGGGCCGCAGGCCGTCAGCACCCGGTCCGCCAACGCGGTCATGAACGCCTCACCACCAACGATGAGGGAGCGCAGGGGATGGGACGGCTCGATCATCCGAACCAGCAATTCGAGGTGCGACGGCGTCGCCTTCATCAGGGTCACCGCCCGGTCCTCGACGATTTCTCGCAAGGCGGGCAGCCCACCGTCGGGGTGCACGGTCATCGAGCCGCCACTGATGAACGGCAGGAACAGCGTGGTGATGGTGAGGTCGAAGCTGAGCGACGTGTAGAGCGGCATGACCGGCCCCTCGGCGTCCACGTACGATGCCATCGCGAAGCCGAGGTACTCGGCCAGCCCGGCATGGGAGATCGGCACGCCCTTCGGAAGCCCGGTCGAACCGGAGGTGTAGATCACATAGGCGAGATCGTCGGGACCGATCGCCGGTTGTGGCTTCGCATCGACGACATCGAGCGTGTCGAGGTCGGACAGCGACGTGAGGGTCAGCGCGGCCCGGGAATCCTCCCGAATGTGCTCACGGCGAACGTCTGGGTAGCTGGGATCGATCGGCACGAACGCCGCGCCCGCACGCAGAACCCCGTGGATGGCAACCACCGCTTCGGTGGAGAGCGGAATCTCGATGCCGACACGATCCGAGGGGCCGATGCCTGCTCGGCGCAGCTTTGTCGCCACGTCATCGATTCGGGCGTTGAGCGCATCGCCGCTGAGGGACTCGGTGCGCTCGGTGAGCACCACCCGCCCTCCGGCCGCCGAAAGGAACTCCTCGACCAACCGCGGGGCCGGCACAGGAATCGGCACCCCTGCGGTGGGATCGGTGAACGACTCGATGTCGCTGAGATCGTCGGGGGCTGCGAGGCGGAACGCATCGAGCCGTCCGTCCGGGTTCTCGAGCATCGCGTCGAACACGGCGCCGAAGTGGTCGCCCGCACGGGCTCGATGCGTCGGGCCCGCGATTGCGTGGTTGAGGTCGAGCGAGAGCTGCAGGGCTCCGCTGCCGTCGTAGTCCAGCGCCTGCACCCGGAGGCGATGGTGGGCGTCGATGTGCCCCGGGTGGATCCAGGTGGTTGTGGTCGGGATGTCGCCGAAGGACCCGAAGGTTGCGCCGACGTTGTTGAGCACAACGTCGAAGTTCTGTCGGGGGCTCGTGCCCGGCTGCGCGTACCGACGCATCTGGAGCACGGTCGACGCGGCGCGCTCCTGGAGGGTGGCGAAGGTGTCGCCCACCTCGATCCCGATCGACACCGGGAACAGTTCGACCAGCGGGCCGATCGCCGTTTTCGACCCGCGGGTCGTTCGATGGTGGATTGGCATGCCGATCGTGACCCGGTCGGCGCCGTTGAGGCGGTGCAGGTAGCTGGCGATGACGGTGGTCAGTGCAACCGACTGTGAAAGGTCGGCG
>JAHDHM010000427.1:0-1059 GCA_020631315.1 Acidimicrobiales bacterium | reverse complement strand
GAGCAGGCGGAAGCGATCGGCGAGCAGGGCGTCGAAGCGGCGCTGACGATCGCCGTGAAGCGGCACGTTGACTCGATCGGCGCGAGTCGTGGCTCCGGCATCGGGTTGATACAGCGCCGTCGGCTCGATGGTCTCCGGCAGTGTCGACCAATGGTCGGCCGCCTTCTGCCATCGTTTGCCTTCGCGCGAGGCCTCGATTTCGGCGGTGAGGTCGGCGAAGGACATGCCGGGCTGCCACTCCCCCGCGTAGGCGGCAGCCACCGCTTGGAAGATGAGGGCAGAGCTGGCCGCGTCGGTTGCGATGTGGTGCACGTTGAACCACCAGGACCACCGGCCGGAGCCGTGGTCGAGCAGCACGGAGTCGTACACGCAACCGGCCGTGTCGAGTGGCGTGGCGATCCGGTTCTGGATCCACCCCTCGACCTCGTCGACGTCGAGCGGCACCACTGCCGTCGTCGCGGGCGGCGCCGGCGCAACGGAGGGATGGGGCACGCCGTCGATCTCGCGGATCAGCATCCGCAGCGCATCGCTGCCCGCCACGACCGTGTCCACGGCAGCGACGAAGCGGTCCGGGTCGATGTCTCCGGCAAAGCGGGACAGGTTGGCCATGTTGGCCAGCGGCACCCCCGGGTGAAGCCGCTGTGAGGCCCAGATCAGTTGCTGCGCGGCGGTGAGGGAGCGGCGCGGTTGCAGTTGGACCGGTTGCGTCATCTCAGGCCGCGCTTCGAGTCGCCACGTACGACACGATGCGATCCACGGTCTGGAAGTTCTCGAGGGTCACGTCGCCGGGCGGAACATCCACGTCCAGTTCGTCCTCGATCCACTGGGTGATGCGGATCACGCCGAGGCTGTCGACCAGTCCGCTGAGCAGCAGGTCCGTCTCCGGGGTGACATCCCCGTCCACGACCGCGACCTCATCGCGGATGAAGGTGATCAGTTCCTTGGTCTTCATGTCGTTCATTGCTCCGTCTCCACGCTGCCGAGCAGATCCACTCTGAGCGCACCACGATCCAGTTTGCCACTCCCGGTGAATTTCTTGCCACTCATAGTGAGAATATG
>JAHDHM010000426.1 GCA_020631315.1 Acidimicrobiales bacterium | reverse complement strand
CGTCGTGCTCTTCGACGAGATCGAAAAGGGCCACCCGGACGTCTTCAACACGCTGCTGCAGATCCTCGAAGAGGGTCGCCTGACCGACTCGCAGGGTCGCTCGGTCGACTTCCGCAACACCGTGCTGATCATGACCTCGAACCTGGGTACGGCCGATCTGCGCAAGGTCAACGTCGGCTTCTCCAAGGTCGACGAGGCCATCAGCTACGAGCGGATGAAGGAGAAGGTCAACGACGCCCTCAAGGCGCACTTCCGGCCTGAGTTCCTGAACCGCATCGACGAGACCATCGTGTTCCACGAGCTGTCGATCGGTGAGGTCACCGAGATCGTCGACCTGATGATCGCCCGGACCTCCAAGCAGCTCCAAGCTCAGGGTCTGGGTCTCCAGCTGACCGATGCGGCCAAGCACTGGCTCGCCCGTGTGGGATACGACGCCACCCTCGGCGCCCGCCCGTTGCGTCGCGCGATCCAGCGTCACCTCGAGGACGTCCTGTCGGAGAAGATCCTGTACAAGGAGTTCCACGCCGGCGAGATCATCATGGTCGACGTCAACGAAGAGGACGACATCCTCAAGTTCACCGCCATCGAGGGCTTCGAGCCCGAGGGCGTCGAGCTCGCCGACGCTGCCACCGAGTGATCTGCTCGCAGTGATCGGTTCGGCGCTCCGGCGTCGACATGCACTCAGGACGGCCGCCCTTCTCGGGGCGGCCGTCGTGCTGAGCGGGTGTCGGCTCACGCTGTCGCTCGACGTCTCGATGGACGTCGACGGTTCGTCGGTCGTCCGGTTCGTCGTGCACGCGGACGAGGCGCTCGCCGACGAGGTCGACTTCGACGAGTTGCTGCTCGACGACCTGTCGGGGTCGGGTTGGGACGTCGTCGGTCCGACGCCGACCGACGACGGTGGTGCCAGCCTGACCTTGTCTGCCGGTGGGCTGACGCCGGAACAGGTGGCGGCGGCGATCGACCAGCTCGACGACGGCCGCCTGTTCGAGGTGCGGCGCGCCGAGGCCGTCGCTGCGGTCGGGGTCACCGACTACGCCCTCGAGGTCGAGGCGCTGACCGACGCAACCGCCGACGACTTCAGCGACGACGAACTCCGGGCCGTGCTCGACGGTCGATCGTTCGGCACCGATCGGGCGACCCTGGAAGCGCTCGCGGGCACCACGCTCGAGGAAGCCGTCGAGATCCGTGTGCGTGTTGCCGTCCCCGGTGCCGAGGGCACCGTCGAGGATCTGGTCGTCGTCGACCTCGGCGACGACAGCGCAGCGACGGCGACGGCGTCGTCACAGCTCGTGGACGAGCGGGTCGGTGAGGCGAGACTCGACGCTGCGTCGGCCCGCGACGAGGTCGACGAGTCATGGGCCCGCTTGCTGCGGCTCTGGGGCATCGCTGCCGTGCTGGCGGTCGTGCTCGTCGTCGTAGCCCGCCTGTGGCGTGGACGCCGCGAGGTCCAACAACCGACGATCTGACCGGCGGCACGGGCCCGAGCCGCTCGACTGTCCCACCCCTCGGGCAGAATCAGGCGCATGGCCAAGACATCCGGGTTCGTCTGTCGCGCCTGCGGCACCGTCGCTGCGCAGTGGGCGGGTCAGTGCACACAGTGTGGCGAGTGGAACTCGCTGGTCGAGGCCGAGACGGCACGCTCGCTCGACCCGCTCGCTCAGTCGGTGCCGTTGGCGTCGCTCGATCACGGCGCGGTCGCTCCCACCTCCACCGGGGTCGCGCAGCTCGATCGGGTGCTCGGCGGTGGCTGGGTCGACGGGTCCGTCTCGCTCGTCGGTGGCGAACCCGGCATCGGCAAGTCCACGCTGTTGCTCCAGGCGGCCGCGGCGGCAGCACGAGCCGGTCGTCGTGCGTTGTACGTGTCGGCGGAGGAGTCGGTGGGGCAGGTCCGAGATCGCGCGGAGCGCCTCGACTGTGTGGTCGACGGTGTCTTCATCACCGACGCCGTCGAGGTCGGACACATCACGGCGGAGATCACGCGCCTCGACCCTCACCTCGTCGTCATCGACTCGATCCAGACCATCCACGACGAGAAGAAGGACGGCGTCCCGGGGTCGGTGACCCAGGTCCGTGAGGCCACGCATGCGCTGGTCCGGGCCGCCCGCACGACCGGGGCCGCCGTCGTGCTCGTCGGGCAGGTCACCAAAGAGGGGTCACTGGCCGGACCCCGCACGTTGGAGCACCTCGTCGACACCGTGTTGACCTTCGAGGGCGATCGACACCATTCGTTGCGGTTCCTACGTGCGGTCAAACACCGCTTCGGCTCGACCCGTTCGCTCGGTGTGTTCGAGATGGCCTCCGACGGCATGCAAGGTGTCGACGACCCGAGCCGGCTGTTCCTCGCCGACCGGGTGGCCGGCGTCCCCGGGTCGGTCGTCGTGCCGATCATCGACGGCAGCCGGCCCCTGCTGGTGGAGGTGCAGGCGTTGGTGAACGACACGGCCATCCCGACACCCCGGCGCGTCGCACAGGGCTTCGACGCACGCCGGCTCTCCTTGGTGCTGGCGATCCTCGAGCGTCGCGGTGGTCTCGTGCTGGGCAAGTCCGACGTGTTCGTGTCCGCGGTCGGTGGCGTCAAGACCGCGGAGCCTGGGGTCGACCTCGGCGTCGCGCTCGCCCTCGCATCAGCCGCCACCGGACGACCGGTTCCCGACGACATGGTGGTCTGCGGCGAGCTCGGCCTCGGCGGCGAGGTGCGTCAGGTCGCGGACATGGAGCGGCGATTGGAGGAGGCGAAGCGCCTCGGGTTCCAGACCGCGATCGTGCCGGCGAAGTCGCCGAAGGTCCCTGATGGTCTGCGCGTGCTGCGTGCGCAGCATCTGGCCGACGCGCTCGACGCGACGATGTTCAGTGTGAGCGCTGAGTCAGAGCCGGACGGTTGGTGATCTGGTAAGTCCGGTCACGCTGATCGAGCCACCCGAGCCGGATGAACGACGAGATCGCCTTGTTGACGCGTTCACGGCTGGCACCGACCATTCGTGCCAGCTCCTCCTGCGTGATCGGCAGCTGGAACTCGTCGCGGTCCCCGGCGAGCTCGAGCAGGCGCTTGGCGGTGCGCCCGGCGACGTCGAGGAACATCGTGTCGGCCAGCGCGTCGTCCATGGAGC
>JAHDHM010000425.1 GCA_020631315.1 Acidimicrobiales bacterium | reverse complement strand
CGACGGCGACACGATCGACACCCAGGACCTCGAGCTGGATCTGATCGTGTGGCCCGACGGCTCCTGGCAGTTCAAGGACTGGGAGCTGCTCGACGAGCGGGTCGGACAGGAGACGTTCACACCTGAGCTCGCCGACTGGATCCGCGCCTACGGCACCGAGCTCGGCGACCGCCTCGACCGCGAAGGCCCTTGGTGGGACACGGGTTGGGCGTCGTGGGAACCGCCGACCGGTTGGGAACCCGAGCTCTTCGACTGGCCCGACGACTGAAGTTCGGCGACCGAACTCAGCTGCCGTTGCGGGGGTCGGCCAGACCGATCGACGCCCAGCCGAGCTGGTCGAACGTCACCGTGCAGCCTTCGCCCATCGGCGACTGCGCCAACATGCCGAGCGTCGTCGGCGCTGCCGAGTCGCGCAGCGAGAACAACCGCAGCAGATCCCACGATCGGCCGTCGGCCGAGTGGTGGAACGCCCAGATGCCCTTCGTGCGGGTGACACGCAGGTACACCGCTTGGTCCGTGACGACCGGGCCGTTGGCGTCGTCCGACACTCCCCTGGTCACCACGGACACGACCATCCTCCGACCGTCAGGTGCCTGCTCGAAACAGAGCTTGGCGAAGTCCTCCGGACCCTGATGGACGAACAGCACGCCGGCGTCGAAGGTCGCGCCGAAGTTCGGCCGCGCCCTCGCCACGAACCAGACGTCGCCGTCGACCGGCGTCGTCAGTGCCGGCGCGTTCATCGCGAACTCGACCTGGTTCGGGTGACGGAACCAGTCGGACTCGGGTGGCGCGGTCATCGTCACCGAACCGTCGCCCATCACCGCGTCACCCGGCGACAGGTCGTCGCCGGCGAGCCACTCGAACCGTCGTTCCATCAGGTCGAACACGGCTCGATCGTAGGGTCCCGGGGCTAGTCTCCGGCGATGATCCGACATCACGTCCTCATGACCTTCAACGGCGACCACGAGCAGGTCGCCGCCGACGTCATCGCAGCCCTGTCCGAGCTGCCGGCGCTGATCCCGGAGATCAAGAAGTACGAGATGGGGGCCGACCTCGGCTTGTCGGAAGGCGCTGCGCACCTGGCGTTGGTCGGCGAGTTCGACTCGATCGAGGACTATCAGGTGTACGCGACGCACCCCGAGCACGTCCGCGTCATCACCGACGTGATCCGCCCCAACGCCGCGTCGATCGTCCGGGCCCAGATCGAACTCTGAGCCGATGCGTCTCGCGAAGCCGGCGATCGACGTCGGCCTGTCGACCAACGACCTCGACGGACACCTCGAGCTGTTCGAGCGGATGGGCCTGCGCTACGACCACCTGCTGAAGGTCGGCGGCGGCATCCACCAGCACCGGCACGAGACCGGCAACTCGGTGGTGAAGCTCAACAGCCACCGTGCGGTACTCGACGCGGCTCCGACCGGCTACGTGAAGCTCCGACTCGCCACCGACGTCGGCGCGCCGGTCGCCACCACCACGCCCGACGGCGTCGAGATCCAGTGGGTACCTCGCGGGCACGACGACATCGTCGGCGTCGAGATCACCTGGCGGACGGCGAACCTCGACCGGGCCCGCACCTTCCTCGTCGACGGCCTGGGAGCCGACGAGATCGGCGGACGGTTCCGCGTCGGCGAGTCGTGGGTCGTGCTCGAACACGGTCCCGACCAGCCCCGGTCAGGACCGTTCGCCAGTCGCGGATTCCGCTACCTGACGGTGCAGGTGTTCGACGCAGCGGCCGAACACGAACGGCTCCTGGGCCTCGGATTCGACGAGGGCCGTGCACCCGTCCGGCTCGGCGACACCGCCTTCATCACGTTCGTGCTCGACGGCGACGGGAACTGGATCGAGCTCTCCCAGCGAGCGTCCCTGACCGGCGACCTGCCCGACGTCGACGGCGGCCGACTCGACCTCGGCTGAGCGCCGACCCGCCATGGACATCGTCCTCGTCGAACCCTCGATCGCCCCCAACACCGGCAACATCATCCGGCTGTGCGCGAACACCGGGACACGCCTCCATCTCGTCGAGCCGCTCGGCTTCACCCTCGACGAGAAAGGGCTGCGCAGAGGCGGCCTCGACTACCACGACCTGACCGAGACGACCGTCCACCCCGACCTCTCGGCCGCCCGCTCGGCGCTGCCCGGTCGTTGGCTTCTGTTCTCCGCCCGAGCAGAAGCGGGACGACGTCCCGAGTCCGGAGGGCGGACGACACCGGCCGACCGGCACATCGGCGGCACCAGTCACACCGACGTGACCTACCGCAGCGACGACGTGCTGGTGTTCGGCAACGAACGCTGGGGCCTGTCCGACGAGCTGCTCGACTCAGTGGCCGTCGAGCAACGGGTCGCCATCCCGATGATGCCGGCGAACCGCAGCCTCAACCTCGCCAACGCCGTGGCCATCGCCGTGTACGAGGCATGGCGCCAGGTCGGCTTCGACCCTGCTGGCCCCGGCGCACCCGCCGAACCGAACGATCGCTGACACGAACGACGACATCTGCCGCACAGATCCGAACGAACCGCTTGGGCGATGGGCCCGGCGGTCGACCGACCACCACATGGCAATGGTCGACTCCTTCTTCGCGATCCTCGTGCTGTTGGCGATGGTCGCCGGCGTGACGTACATGATCGGCCGGAGCGCCAACCGCATGGCCGAGCGACTGACCCGCCGCCGTGAAGAGGCCATCGTGCGAGAGGCCATGCGTCTGACCCAGCTCGGGACGATGCCGACCGGTCTCGCGCGCGTCGACGACGAGGTGTTGCCGCCCCACCCGGACGACCTCACGTCGCCCGAGGAGCTGTCGCTCCGCCCCGACGAGCTCGACTGACGCTGTTTTCGCTCTCAGTCGGCCGACGCGAGCGCGCCAGACGCGAGCACATCTGAGTAGTGGCGCGCCGCCACGTCGGGATGTGACCGCAGCCGCGTCTTGAGGTTGTTCTCGCCGAACAACGCACGGACTTCATCGGGTGTCGACGGACGTGTCGCCGCCACCGCGGCCATCTCCGGCCGCAGCGGGACGGTCTGGAACACGCGGTCGAAGCTCGGGTTCAGGAACAGCGCCATCGAGATCCGGTCGGCACCACCGGGCGGGCTGACGACGCGGTGTCGCGTCGCGAGCAGGTAGCCGTCGGTGGC
>JAHDHM010000424.1 GCA_020631315.1 Acidimicrobiales bacterium | reverse complement strand
CCTTCACGCACCCAGGCGCGGCCGTCGTGTCGGCGCACGATCCGCGCAGGTACACCTGCGACGACGCAACGATCGGGGATCTCTCCGCGCACCACCGAGTTCGCGGCCACGACGACGTGGCGTCCGATCTTCGCGCCGGGCAGGATCACCGCACCCGAACCGATCCACGACCCGTCGCCGATGCTGACCGGATCCTCGACGGGCCACTGACGTCCGATGGCGACGTCCAGGTCCTCGTACGCATGGTTCTGATCGGTGATGTACACGTTCATGCCGGTGAACACCTCGTCGCCGATGTCGATCGAGAAGTGGCCGACGATGGCGTTGTACCGGCCGATCAGGCACTTCTCCCCGATGCGGATGACCGGATCCGAGACCATCTCCTGATCCGGCGCCATCCCCGCGGACAGCGTCACGTGATCCGCGAAGAGCGTCCCGGCACCGATGTGCATCCAACGCTCGCCGTAGACCGTGCCCATCGGGAAGCCGATCCGGGCGCCCTCGCCGAAGTGGCCGAATCGAGCGGCCCTCGAATGGCCGTCACCGACGATGCCCCAGCGCAGCACCCGTTCCACGACGGCGTGCACGACCTCGGACCGCCAGCGGTACCAGCGGCGACGGACTGATTCGATCACGCGATCGTCCTGCTCACGAGTACCGAGCGAGCAATCGCGCGGCGGCCCCGCGACCCAGGTCGGCCAACTCCGCCGGTTCGAGCACCTCGGCACCGACACCGGCGCGCAGCAGGACACGTTCGAGGAACACGTCGCCGACGATCGAGAACGTCGCGACGATGCTGTCGTCCTCTTCGACGACGTCGATCACCGGGTGGGCCTCGGTGATCCACCGAGCGCTCGCCGGCAGGCGAACCCGGACCTCGCGACCGTCGCGGCCGGGATCGACCCGTGGTGCGGGCACGTCGACCGGCGGATCGAACTCGAGGTCGGTCAGCTCGAGGCGGTCGATGCGATCGACGCGGAACGTACGCATCGACTCGGCCAGGTGGCAGTAGGCGTGGAGGAACCAGTCGCCGTCGTGGTTCAACACCGAGATCGGGTCGACCCGACGAGTTGTCACGACGTCCCGCGATGCCGTGTAGTAGTCGATCTCGACCCGACGCCGTGCGTCGACTGCCTGCTGCAGGACGTCGAGCTCCTCTGGACGGTCGAGGTCGACTTCGACCGGGGAACGCTCGCCGAGCGCTGACTCCAGCTTGGCGAGTGCCGTCGCGAGGGCACCGGCTCGATGGCCGAGCACCGCCTCGGCCGCGCGTCCGGCTGCGAGCAGGCCGAACGCCTCCTGGGGACCCAGCCGCAGCGGACGGGCGAGCATCGCGCCCGGCTCGACGATGACGGTGTCGTCGATCACGACGATGCCGAGGGTGTGGTCGGGACCGTACGGCGGGATCTCGCAGCACTGCACGAGCGACAGGTCGGACAGGACCTCGGCCTCGGGAATCGAGAAGTGCGCCGCGATCTCCTCGATGGTGGCGCCGTCGCGCTCGACGACCCACGGGATGACGGACAGGAGCCGGGCGAGACGGACCTCGGCGGTCGGGCGGGCCATCAGCGTGCCTCCACGATCGCGGTGAGCCAGCCGACGATCTCTTCCCTCAGCTCCGGAGGGCCGAGCACCTCGGCGCGGTCTCGCATCCCGAGGACCCAGGACCGGAACGCTTCACGGTTGCGAACCGGCACGTCGACGACGATCGAGCCGTCCTCGCGCCGTTCGGTCACGGCGCCTTCGCCACGGAAACGCACGGTACGCGCCGCCACCACACGGTCGATCCACACCGATGCCACGACGGCGTCGCCTTCACCGATGAGCAGCGGATCGCGCGGCATCACGTCGGTGCTGACGAAGTCAGCGGGCAGCTCGTAGGAAGCAGGCTCGCCGACGCGTACGGCACCCTCGATCCGGTCGATGCGGAACGTCTTCGACGTGCCGGCGTCGTCGCCGTGCAGGTACCAGTTGCCGTCGCGGTAGAACACGCCGTAACCGCGGATCTCGCGGGCTCGTCCCCCGTAGGAGAAGTGCAGGATGGCCCGGTCTCGGATCGCGGCGTGGATCGCTGGCAGATCGCCGAGGGACGGCAGCTCGGCCAACACCATGGGCGGTGCCTCCGAGGGACCGCCGAGCTTCGTGAGCGCGTTGTCGTCCCACGCCTCGTCGAGACGAACCGCGGACGCCGCCAGCTGCAGCGACAGCTGCTCGGACTCCGACAGCTCCAGGTCCGGGAGGAAGTAGTCCTCGGGCCGGATGCGGTAGCGGGTCACACCGTTCGACCGGTCGATGACCGTGTGGATCTCCACCCCGAGTGAGCGCAGGACGGCCTTGTCGCGCTCGAACGACTTCCGAGTCGCCTCGGTGCGATCGCCGTACAACGACGAGCGCTCCAGGATCTGCTCGAAGGTGATCGGCTGCTCCGCATCGAGCAGCATCATCAACAACTCGGTGATCCGCTCGACACGATCCGCCACGGCGCCAATGGTACGGGCTGTCGGTCGCACGACCCGACATGACAACTTCGCGTCAGATCCTTGAAACGGCGAGCGGAAGCCCGATGGACTATCGTCACAGGTTCGTCATGTTCAGCGCGGTGCGGGCAGACCTCTGGCCGGTTCCCACATGAAGACTTCCCATCTGACTTCGATCTCAAACCGAATTCTCGTCGGCTTGTTCGTGCTGGTGCTGTCGTTCGCAGCGAGCAGCCAGCCTGTCGGCGCGACCGACGCAGCGGCCGTCGACGTCGCCGCTGTCGATGGCGGCCATCTGCTGCTGCATCGAGACGGCACCGTCGACACGGCAGGTGCAGCCCATCTCGGCGACAGTGATCTGCGTCGACCCGCAGCCATCGCAGCGACGCCCTCGGGCGAGGGGTACCTCGTCGTGGGCGCCAGCGGCACCGTGGAAGCCTTCGGCGACGCCCGGCACCACGGCGACCTGCGCCATCTCGAGCTCGCTCGCGACGTGATCGCCATGGCGGTCACTCCGACCGGCGGCGGCTACTGGCTCGTCGGAGGCGACGGCGGCGTCTTCAGCTTCGGCGACGCTCGCTTCCACGGCTCGATGGGTGGCATCGCCCTCGCCGAGCCCGTGGTCGGCATCGCCTCGTCTCCGACCGGCAACGGCTAC
>JAHDHM010000423.1 GCA_020631315.1 Acidimicrobiales bacterium | reverse complement strand
TCCCCATCCGCCGCACGTTATCGAGCGCCCGGACCTGGCGTAGCCTGCCGCACGTGACGGGCCTGCCGAGCGTGACCACCGGATCCGACGCACGCGGATCGCTGTACGAAGTCGTGGCGAGTGGCCACTCCCCCGAGGAGGTGGTCGAGGCACTGCGCTCGGCCGGAGCCGAACCCGGCGCCGCCATCTGGGTCGACCATCCGACCGACGACCTCGACGCGGCGATGGCCGATGCCGGATTCACCGCACAGCGTGATCTGTGGCGTATGGACGTCCTGCTGCCCTTGTCGGCCGCGGTGCTCGCCGACACCCAGCCGCTCGCGTTGCGGTCGTTCGTCCCCGGCGCCGACGAGGCCGCGTGGGTCCGAGTCAACAACCGGGCGTTCTCCTGGCATCGCGAGCAGGGTGGCTGGACCGTCGACGACGTCGTCGAGCGGCAGTCCGAACCGTGGTTCGACGCGGCCGGCTTCCTGCTCCTCGACCTCGACGGCGAACTCGCCGGCTTCTGCGAAGATCCACGACGAGGTCCAGATCGACGACGACACCGTGTCGACCGCCGGCGAGATCTACGTCATCGGCGTCGACCCGGACCACCACGGCAAGCGTCTCGGCCAGGCCCTGACCGTCGCCGGCCTGGGCTCGATCCACGAGCGCGGCCACGACCGCGGCCTCCTGTACGTCGACGCCGACAACATCGCCGCCGTCCGCCTCTACGAGAAGTTGGGGTTCACGCCCCACACGATTCGGCGGCTCTACGCGTGACGGCCGGTCAGGCGACCTGCACCCCGACGACGGAACCGATCGAGTAGCTGACGATCGCCGCGCCGATGGCGATGCCGACCTGGCGGGCGATGATCCTGCTCCGGTTCCGCCCGGCCTGTGCAGCGATGACCGCGCCGACGGCTGCGGCACCTACGACGGCGAGCAGCAGCGACAAGACGATCGCCAGTTGCCCGGAGACGAAGAACCACGGCAGCAGCGGCAACAGCGCACCGAGCGCGAACGACAGGAAGGACGACCCGGCAGCGACGTACGGCGATCCGAGCTCGTCGGGCATGACCCCGAGTTCCTCACGAGTGTGCACCTCGAGGGCGACGTCCGGGTCCGACATCAGCGTCGACGCGATCAGGTGCGCCTGCTCGGGGTCGAGCCCACGCTCGACGTACAGCTCTGCGAGCTCCTCGATCTCGTGCTCGGGTTCGTCGCGGTGCGCGTTGCGTTCCCGCTCAATCTCGCTCTCGACGACCTCGCGCTGGGCCTGCACCGACACGTACTCACCCGCCGCCATCGAGATCGCCCCGGCGAGCAGACCGACGAACCCGGTGACCCGCACCGTCGACGACGCGACATCGGCACCGGCCACGCCCAGGATCAGCAGCGCATTGGACACGAGGCCGTCGCTCGCTCCGAACACGGCAGCACGCAGGGCTCCGCCCTGGACGTCCTTGTGATGGTCGTGGATGTGATGCGCCACGAGTCGAGCGTATCCCCGAGACACAGCCGCACGCCGGACGGCGCGGCCTACGATCTGCCCATGGCCGATGCCCCGGTGACCCTCTACGACCTCGGACGAGACGAACTCGCCGACCTGCTCGACGGCGAGCCGCGCTACCGGCTCGACCAGGTCTGGGACGGCCTCTACCAGCAGCTGAAGGACCCGGCCGACCTCTCCAACGTGCCGAAGAAGCTGCGTGCCGCCATCGACGAACTGCTCCCGCCGGCCCTGGTGTTGGTCCGCGAATCCGTCAGCGACGGTGGCGACACCGTGAAGTTCCTCTGGCAGCTCCACGACGGCCACCTCATCGAGACCGTGCTCATGCACTACAGCGACCGCACCACGGTGTGCATCTCCTCCCAGGCCGGCTGTGCGATGGGCTGCGGGTTCTGTGCCACCGGTCAGGCGGGGTTCGACCGTCATCTCAAGGTCGGAGAGATCGTCGAGCAGGTGATCCGTGCGGCCCAGTATTCGGCGACACAGCGCTCGGCACCGAGACGCATCGCGAACGTCGTGTTCATGGGCATGGGCGAGCCGTTGGCCAACGTCCCCGCCGTCGTCGGCGCACTCGACCGGCTCCACGACGATTTCGGCATCGGGGCCCGCCACCTCACGGTGTCGACCGTCGGCGTCATCCCCGGCATCCGCGAGTTCACCGCGCTGGGTGGCCAGTACGGCCTGGCCGTCAGTCTGCATGCCGCGAACGACACCAAGCGGAACAAGCTCGTGCCCATCAACCAGCGGTACCCGCTCGCCGACCTCGCCCGGGCGTGCCACGACCACATCCGTGCCACCGGGCGGCGCATCTCGTTCGAGTGGGCGATGATCGACGGCGTCAACGACACCGACGACGACGTCGCCGAGCTCGCCGCCTACGCCAACGGCCTGCGAGCGCACGTCAACCTCATCCCGCTCAACCCCACTCCCGGGTACCCGACGACGGGCAGCTCACCCGCTCGGGTGCACGAGTTCCGCGACGCGCTCGAACAGCGCGGCGTCAACGCGACGATCCGACGCAACCGCGGCACCGACATCGACGCCGCCTGCGGACAGCTGCGCGCCGGCCACGAAGCACAACAGGTCGCCGCGCCGCGCCGTCGCCGCCGCTGACGCGGGAGCCCGTCGGCGTCGGGCGTCGGCGATGCCAGAATGACCGGATGGACGAGATCCGTTGGTTCAACCCATCGCAGCCCCAGACCATGCAGTTCGCCGTGGGCCTGTCGTACTTCCAGGCCGTCATCAGCCTGCTCAACCTGGGCGTGATCTCGTTCAACTCGAACATCCCCTCACCGATCTTGTTCGTCGCCATCGCGGCACTCGCCGCCGGTGCCGTCGGATGCGCCAGCGAACGCAAGATCGGCTATGCGCTCGCGACGGGCGGTGCATCGATGCTCGTGCTCGCCCACAGCATCACGGTGTTGCGAACCGGCTTCAGCCTCCGGATCGCGTCGTTGATGTTCGCCGGCGCGCTGCTGTGGTTGCTGCTGCACGAACAGACCCGCGCGTATCAGCGCGTGTGGTTCCGCTGATCTGTCGACGGGCCGCCAGACTGTGTCCATGACGAACGATGCCCAGCCGTCGACACCGCTGAACGACGGCGTCCTGCTCGACGGTGACGAGAAGGCGACCGCCGTCCGTGGGA
>JAHDHM010000422.1 GCA_020631315.1 Acidimicrobiales bacterium | reverse complement strand
ACGACCGGCGCCTCGCTCACGCTCACCCGCGATCGCGGCAGGGTCCTCTGGCGATGTCGTCACCATCGGCGGCGGGCTGTGATCGATGACGCACTCCGCCGCCCGCGGCGCACCGACACGTTTGGCGACCAGCTCGACCACCTCGAGATCCACCTGTCGGCCACCCGCACGGGCGGCGACACGGTCGCCCACCGCCACTCGCTGGGCGGCCTTCGCTGCCGTCCCGTTCACCCGGACCTTGCCGGCGCGGCACGCATCGGTGGCCGCGGTCCGGGTCCGGTAGACGCGGACCGCCCAGAGCCACACGTCGACGCGCACTCCCCCGGCAGACATCTCTCCATCATGGCGGGAACCGAACGGGCGGCCACGTAGTTTCGTCTCCATGGAACGAGGAGCGCTCCGCCGACACTCCCGCAGATGGCGGACGGTCAGCGCGTTTGTCGCCGTGGTCGTCCTCGGCGCTGCGTGTGGGTTCGACGACGGCTTCAGCGCCACGATCGGCCCGCCGACGACGGCGGCCGTGCCGACCACGAGCGCCCCAGACACCGACGCGACCGCCGATACGGGTTCGGCCGAGTCGGGCTCCGTCGACAACGGCTCGGTGCTCGACCAGATGCCGACGACGACACTGCCCGACATCGAGATGGGATCGCTCGACGACCTGGACCCGGCAGCACCCGGCGACACGACGACGACGTTCGAGCCGCCCACCTTCATCACCGATGCCCCACCCGACGTCGGCGTCTGGGGCGAGATCGTCCAGCTCGTCGAGGCGTTCTGGGGTGAGGAGTTCGAGGACTTCGCCGGCAGCGGCGCCTACCGGCCACTCGATCGCGAGCGGATCATCGCCGTCGAGGACGGCGAGACCGGCCTCCCGTCGTGTGGCGGCGGCGCGATCCCCAACTCCACGATCGAGAACAACGCACTCGCGGCGGTGTGTCCGGAGGGCCAGCTGATCCTGTGGGACGACGACGATCTGTTCGTCGACCTGTTCCAGCAGTACGGCGCCACCGGCCCGGCGATCGTCATCGCCCACGAGTTCGGCCACGCCATCGAGTTCCAAGCGGGCGTGCTGAACCGGCCGACGGTGGTCATCGAGCAGCAGGCCGACTGTCTCGCCGGCGCATTCGCCCGCTGGATGAGCGACCGGAACCTCGCTCCGTTCGACACGGCCTCGTCCCTCGACGCCGCCGTCGGTGCGACCGTCAGCTTCCGCGACCAGCCGGGCTCCTCGGCTGCCGGCGAGAACGCCCACGGCTCGGGATTCGACCGTGTGCGTGCGTTCCAGGACGGCTTCGAGGACGGCGTCGAGCTGTGCGCCCAGTACGACGTCGCGTTCCTCGAGCCGCAGCTGACCCAGATCCAGTTCACACAGGGCGACTTCCAGACCGGCGGCAACCTGCCGTTCGAGGCGCTGATCGACGCGGTGAACCCGTACTTCGGCTCGTTCTACGGCTCGCTCGCCCCGATCGGCGACGTGACACTCACCGCCGAGGGCCTCGACCAGTGGCGGGTGTTGCACGACCAGATCGGTGACAACGCGACGGGTGTGGCGATGGCCCTCGAGTACGGCGGCTTCGTCCAGCGGGCGCTCGGCCTCCCCGATTCGGGTGTCGAACCCTTCGCCCAGCAAGTCTGCCTGGCAGGAGCTGCGTTCCGCCCCCTGATCTCGTTCATCGAGGGGGTCTCGCCGACGGACCTGTCGCTGTCGGCAGGCGACATGGACGAAGCCGTCCTCGTCCTGAGCCGCATCGTCGAGATCAACCAGGACGTGCTCGACGACGGCTTCTTGTTCGACGCCATCGGCGAGCTGCGCAACGGCTTCATCGAGGGCCCCGTCGTCTGCGGGCTGTGACCCGTCACCCAGCTCCGGTCGCGCTACTCAGGAGCTGAGCGTGCCCAGTGCGTCGAGGAAGCGGTCGTTCTCCCACGCCTCACCGATGGTGACGCGAATGCCTTCACCTGCGAAGGGGCGGACGATCACGCCCTGACGCTCCAGCGCAGCCGTCACGTCCAGCGCGTCGACCGTCGGGATCCACACGAAGTTGCCCTGCTGCCCGGCGGGTGGAGCCCACCCGGAGTCCGTGAGGCTGGCCATCACCCGTGCACGCTCGCTGCGGACCTCGGCAACGTGGGCGGCGAGCTCGTCGACCGCGTCGAGCGCCGCCTCCGCCGCCGCGAGCCCCATGGCCGTGACCGGGAAGGGCGGCTGCGTCGCGTGGATCGCCGCGATGACCTCGGGGTGACCGTGGCACCAACCGACCCGTGCTGCTGCGAGCGCGTAGGCCTTCGAGAACGTACGCAGGTGGACGACGTTCGGATGCTCGACGACCAGGTCCCACGGATCCTGGTCGAGATACTCGCGATAGGCCTCGTCGACGACGACGATCACGTCGTCGTCCACCGACTCCAGGATGCGGTCCAGCTGCTCCCGGTCGAGCACCGACCCCGTCGGGTTGTTGGGCGTGGCCAGGTTGATGAGCGTGGTGTCCGGGGTGACGGCCCCGATCAGCGCGTCGACGTCGAACGACCACGTGTCGGTGAGCGGGGTCGTGACGGTCCGCGCCCCGGACAGCTGGCTGAAGATCGGGTAGAGCTCGAAGCTCCGCCACGGGAACACGACGTCGCGACCTGGCCCGGCGTAGGCCGCCGTGATCTGGTGCAGCAGACCGACCGAGCCGGAGCTCACCGCGATCGTGTCGACCTCCGCGCCGAGATCGGCTGCGAGGCGGGTGCGCAGCGACATGGCCCGATTGTCGGGATAGCGATTGGCGGTGCCGGCAGCCGCCGACATCGCAGCGACGAGCGCGGCCTCCGGTGGGGCGCTCCGCTCGTTCGACGCCAGCTTCACGACGTCGGTGAGCCCCGTCTCCTGGGCGACGGCTTCGGCTGCCTTGCCGGGGACGTATCCGGCGACAGCGGCGACTTCGGGACGTGGGCGACCGACCATGCGGCGAGGGTAGCCCCGAGACGGTTTGGGGTCGCGACGACCGGACACGCATGCTGGTCCGATGGCGCCGCACATCGACCTGCTGGACCCCGACTTCTGGCGAGGTGACCCACAGGACGCGTTCGCCTGGATGCGTGAGCAGGACGGCCTGCACCGCGACAGCGGCTTCGTGGCGATCACACGACACG
>JAHDHM010000421.1 GCA_020631315.1 Acidimicrobiales bacterium | reverse complement strand
TGCGCCATGGGATCCCGATCCCCGAGATCCGGGCCGAGCTGACTGAACGGGACAAGGCTCGGGCCGAGCTCGGGCTCGAGGGCGTGGTCGTCGGTATCGTTGCGAACTTCCGCCCCGAGAAGGCGTACGACGTCTTTCTCGCTGCAGTGGAGATCGCCGCAGCCCGAAACGACGAACTCCAGTTCGTCGTGATCGGCCAGGGACCCGGCGAGGAGGACTTCCGCCGCGAGGCCGCGGCCAGCGAGCACGCCGACCGCCTCCACGTGCTCGGCTACCGGCCCGATGCCCGTCGGGTGATGGCTGGCTTCGACGTGTTCACGCTGAGCTCACGCCACGAAGGGCTGCCGGTCTCGCTGATGGAGGCGTTCGCACTCGGGCTGCCGGTCGTGGCCACACGTGCCGGCGGGATTCCCGAGGCCATGCGCGACGGCGTGGAGGGTGTGCTCGTCGACATCGACGACGCCTCCGCGCTTGCCGCCGGTTGGCTTCGCCTGGCGGAGGATGCCCAGGTGCGGAGCGAGATGGCTCAGGCCGCTTCGATCGCCGCTTCGAGCTTCGATGCAGCCTCCTCGACGAGCGAGATCGAGTCCTCGTATCGAAGGTTGATGACCGGCTCGGGCTGACCGGTCACGAAACCGGCGGCCTGGAGCTGACGCTTGTAGACGTCGAGCGTGAGATCGATGACACGGTTCTGATCGAAGTGCTTGTGGGCGCGGCGGACCGCAGCCTGCGACATCGCCGAGCGGGTGCCCGGCGCAGTCGCCAACTGGACGATCGCACGAGCGAGCGGGCGGGATCGCCCGACGGGAACGAGCAGGCCGGTGACACCGTCGTCGACCACCTGGCGGCAACCGCGGATGTCGGTGGCGATGACCGGCACGCCCATGGCGCTCGCCTCCATCGCCGAGCGGGGCACACCTTCGCGATGCGACGGGAGCACGAAGAGGTCGAGGGCGGCGTAGATCGACTCGACGTCGGTTCGCTGGCCGAGAAACTCGACGCCGAGATCGCGCATCCGCTCGATCGAGGCCACGTCGACGGCGCCGGACTTGCCCGGCTCCATGGGGCCGACGACGAGCACCTTGATGTCGTCGTAGCCGGCGCGGCGGAGGTCCTCGACTGCGTCGAACAGCTCTCGGTACCCCTTCTCCCACACGAGTCGGGCGACGGTGCCGATGACGATCGTGTCGGGTCCGATGTCGAGGCTGCGGCGCAGCCGCATGCCGCGGGCGCGGTTGGTGGGTGTGCGGGCGAAGCGATCGAGGTCGATGCCGTTGCCGAGGTGCACGAGCTTCGAGCGCGGCGCGCCGAGCTGACGGAGCTTCGTCACGTCTTCCTCGTTCTGCACGAGCTCCATGTCGGAGAACCGCATGGCGAGTGCCTCGGCGGCATAGACGGCGCTCTTCTTGCGGAAGCGATCGGTGGGCTGGGCGTAGAGGCCGTGCACCGTGTTGACGACGATCGGCACCCCTCGACGATGCCCCATCAGCCGGCCGATCAGGCCGGGCTTCGGGTTGTGGGTGTGGAGAATGTGGGGCTGCACCTCGCCGAGCACACCAGCGAGCTCGCGGGCGGCGCGAAGATCCGACAACGGATCCATCGAGCGGGTGAACGAGCGGATCGGTACGTGACGAATGCCCGCATCCTCGATCGCGGCCACATGGGGACCGGGCGCCGACACCGTGGTGACGTCGTACCCCTCCTCGATGAACGCCTGGAGCTGAGGCGACAGGAGCCAGTCGATGCTGATGTCGGTCGTCGTGACGTGGACGAGGCGAGGGGTGAAGGTCATGCGGCGAGCCCCCGGTACCGCACGGTGTTGAGCACGCGGCGCACGTCGTCCTCGGCTCGCATTCCGCCCTCGGTCTTGCGGACGAACCCGTCCCATTCATCGGCGTTCTGGATCGGCGACCGTTGGAGGCGCCACGGGTCGGCCTCGCCCGGACGGTTGGCCCGGGTACCGGCGAGCGATGCCGAATGGAAGCGGGCTCGCACGGCTTCCTCGCTCTCGGGGTTGCCGAGCAGTGCCTTCGGGTAGGCGAAGTGGAGGGGCGAGATGCCGATCTCCTCGCGGATCCGGCCGATCGACGTGTCCAGTTCGAGCTGGGCGCTGAGGTAGTCGGTCCGATCGAGCAGAGCGTGCGTGTGGGTGTGGGAACCGACCGTGACGAGACCGGTGGACACGCACTCCCGGAGGCCGTCCCACGTCAGTGGTTTGGCGCCGCCGGGAAACTCTCGCTGGAGGTCGATATGCGCCGTGGCGACGAAGACGGTGACCGGAAGGTCGAGGTCCACGAGCACCGGGAGGACCTCGTCGACGAAGTCGGCCGTGCCGTCGTCGAAGCTGATCACCTTGGAACCGTGCGGACTGTCGGGGTCCGAGATGACCTCGACGGCGCTGTCCATGTCGATCACGGAACGGCCGTCGGCCAGGTACTGCATCTGGTCGCGGAACATGCCGCGATCCATGTCCACCGGGCTGAGGGTTCGTCGACCGACCCGGTGGTAGCTGAGGATGACGACGCCATCGGCACGCGGAAGGGCGGCATCGACGGTCAGTGCGAGACGCTTGGCGACTCGACGCATCGCACTGGCGTCGTTCTGGTGCAGAGCTGTAACAGTCACGGCGTCCAATCGGCACAGCCCGTGCCGATATGAGGCGTAGGACTCACTCGTGGCGACCCGTGCAGGATCGTCGGAATGGGTGCGGGTCCGGGCGGATCCGTGGTCGCTACGATGCTGGCCGTGAGCGACGACATCATCATCCGCGAAGCGGGCGCGGGCGACATCGACCAGATCATGAACGTGTGCTCACAGGCCCTCGGATGGTCGTCGCCCGAGTGGGATCGGGAGCTGTTCGTGTGGAAACACAACCGCAGCGCCTTCGGTCCATCGCTCGTGCTCGTGGCCGAGGATGCGAGCGGCATTCTGGCGGTTCGTCCGCTGATGCAGTGGCGCTTCCAATCGCACGAGGGTGAGATTCGGGCGGCCCGGGCGGTCGACACCGCCACCCGACCTGACGCGCAGGGCCGCGGCCTGTTCCGACGCCTGACGGAGTTCGGGCTGGAACGCCTGCGGGCGCAGGGAGTCGCCTTCATCTTCAACACGCCAAACTCGAAGAGCCGTCCGGGGTATCTGAAG
>JAHDHM010000420.1 GCA_020631315.1 Acidimicrobiales bacterium | reverse complement strand
CTCCGCCACTGATCAGAACCCCGTCGACCCGTCAGGGCGGCGGGGTTCTGTCGTCTGTCGGACACTGGTCCGGATTCACTGAAACCACCCTCAGTGTTGAACTGACTTCTCCTTGCGGTTTCTCGGCCTCGCGGTACCTTCCGAGAGCGGGTTCGGTGTGGCTACTGGGAGGTCCGACCGTGAGCTCGCGGCGACACTTCATTCGTACAGGCGGCGTCGCGTTGGCGGCACTGGCGGTCTCGGAGACGGCCCGGCCCGGTGTGGCCGGGGCGCAGGAGATTCCGATCGACGGCGACGAGCCCGGGATTCCGGCGTTGCTCGTCCCGGTCGCTGCGACCTCGTCAGCGGACCATCCCCACACCGTGTGGGAGTGGCAGCCGTGGGATCTCGTCCGTGACGAGCCCGCCCAGGGCCTGTTCCGCACGGTCGTCGGTGGCGCGCGGTTCACCACGGAGGACGACGTCCAGTGGGATCCGGTCCTGTACCAGGGCTACAACGTCGACAACGGCGGCGCCCTGCTGAACCCGGACGAGCCCGGCGCCTGGTGGGCGCTCGAGGCCAACTACCTCAACCCGTCGGGTGAGCGGTGGCTCGAGTCGTACTTCGAGATCCGCTATGGCGTCGGACAGGACGACCAGCTCCGTCCGCTGTTCTTCGTGTTCGACCGCGACGCGAACGAGCTGCGGAACATCATCTTCCAGACCGACTTCGGACTCTCGTTCAACGGGACGAACGACCGGTCGTGGGGCAACCTCACCCCGACTCGTATCTCGGTGAAGGGTCTCGAGAACCAGGAGTCCGACACCGAACTCGCCATCGGATCGCAGAACGGCCGGGCGGCCCAGCTGTCGATCTCGAGCGATCTCCACGCCACGAACTTCGTGTTGACGCCGAGCGGCGCCGGCCAGTGGAGCACCTACATCGACGGCCACGTCCCGATGCGCCTTGCGCCTGACTCGATCGTCGTCGGCGACCCGTCGTCGTTCGACGGTGTGATCACCTCCCGGGTCGCTCCCGAACGCGTCGATGCGCACGCCAACTTCACGGCAGCGGTCCGCGAAGCGCAGACGTCGGCGGCCTTCCAGATCAAGTACGGCCGGACCAACTGGGGCACCCAGATCCGCGCCGACGGCCGCGTGCTCGCCGGTCTCGGCGACGTCGACGAGCAGTCGCTGGTCGACGAGGGCACCGGCTTGTCCGAGACCCCCGTGTTCACGTCGGTGACCGACCAGTCGAGCGGTGTGGCGTTCCCGACGGTCGGTGAGGTGTCGTTGTTCGCCGGCGGCAATCGGGTCGCACGTCTGCGGGCCGAGAAGCCGAAGCTGTCAGCGAACCCGACCGTGCAGGAACTCGTCGACGTGCTCGTCCAGCTCGACCTCGTCGACCTGATCGACGTCGTGACGCCCGAGCCCGACGACGAGCCCGTGCGGGTCGAGGACCCGGGCATGACCGACGACCCGGAGATCCTCGACGCAGTCGCGACAACAGAAGGCGCCGGCATCGTCTGACCTGCGAAGCTGCCCGCATCGACGTTCGACAGAGAGGACGCGACGGTGGGTTCGTGTGGGCACTGGTGGCGTGCGGCGTTGGTCGGGGTGATGGCCTGGGCATCGGTTGGATGTGCCGGGCCGGAAGGTGACCTCGCGAACCATGCCGAGGTCCGGGTTGAGGCGGCGCAGGAAGCTGCGCCGGAGGAAGCGGATGCCCGCGAGGATGCGCCTCCCGATGCGCCCGGCCCAGTCGTCGACGTCAGTTTCGAAGAGTACGAAGCGTCCGTGTTCGCCTATCAAGCGTGCATGGTCGATCGCGGTGCCTCGCTGACCCACCTGTCGTTCGACGATGTGACCAAGCAGTACGACTGGGGTGTACCGGTCGAACACGCCGGGGCTGACGCAGTGTGTTACCGATCGAAGCTCGAGGAGGCTGACATGTCGTGGCAGATGGGGCGCGATCAGCGCCTACGTGCTGCGGGTCTGCCTACCCCGAGGGATCGGTTCATCCGATGCCACCGCATGCTGGGCATGGAGTTCGATCCATCGTGGAACGACGGTGAGTTGTCGATCAATCTGCTGGAGGCTGGTATCGACAGCTTCGAGTGCGGGCGCTGAATCGTGATGACGACGCCAGTGACTCGGTTGGTCGTCGTGTTGCTGGCGCTGGTCGGCTGTGCTGGCGGTGAGTCGGACTCGGACCCGGAGACGGGCGCTGCGACGTTCTCCTGCGGCGGCGCCATCGATCTGTTCGACGAGTTGCCTGACGAGTTCGAGATCCATGGCGGGGTAATGGCCGTCATGTCGTCGGAGCGCCACCAGCGCGGTCGCACGATGGTCGACGACGATGGCGTGACCTGGGCGTTCTCGAAGATCGCTCTCGCGGTTCGCCACGTGCAGGAGTTCACTCTCGTCAGCGCGGACACTTCATCGCTCCTGCTGGACTGGGGTCTCGACGGTGAATCGGTCGGGCGTGTTTCCGTCGACGGCTGCGCGGCCCGATGCGACGTCGCGCAGCCGGGCTGCGCGGCCGGCGAGCAGGCGCGTTGGGCGATCCATCCAGGCGGTGTCTGGTCGTCCGCTGCAGGATGTGCCGAGCTGGAGCTGCTGGTCGACGGCCGAAGTGAGATGGTTCGACTGCCGCTCGGCGCCGAGTGTGACGAGCGGGCTGAGGACGCGCTCGGTCCGAGCTGGACCTTCGTTGAGGCGGTCGACCTTGCGCGCGATGCGGGTGCGGTGCCTTCGCCGATCGATCTCGGCGTCGGCTGTGTCGACTACCGCTACGTGGACGCCTATTCGGACTTCCCGGTCGGTGACGTCGCTCCCGGAGCGGAGCTGCCGCCGAACGACTCGGTCGTTCTCGTGTTGATGAGCGTCGATTCGACCGTCGAGTGGGCGCATGTTCGTCCGCATGGCCGGGGCCAGGAGTCGACCGGGCCCTACGACTGCTCGGAGCCGATGGACCGCATCTTCTGGTCAGGCGAATGAGGAGCCACGCGTCCTCGGACGCGTGGTGTGCGCTGTCGGTGGTGGTCCGCAGGTTGTGTTGGGATCGGTCCGGTCTGGGCGTCACGAAGCTGGCTGTCCCACCCCCTGGTTACGCTCTCGACAGCGTCGAGAGTGCACCCAACGCCGGGCGGGGCAGGAGGATCAGGG
>JAHDHM010000419.1 GCA_020631315.1 Acidimicrobiales bacterium | reverse complement strand
CGGCGACGCTCGGCATCGAATGGGACCGCGACGACCCCGATCGCGACGCGGCTGAGTCGACCGAGATGGCTGCATCGACCGAGATGGCTGCATCGACCGAGATGGATGCATCGACCGAGATGGATGAGTCGACCGAGGTGGCCGATCACGACCCGACGCTTGTCGCCGACGAACCGGCGGAGGTCGGGGTGATCGACCTCACGGACGACACCGAGCCCGAACCCGTCCACGTGCCCGCCACCACGTTGGCCGAGGCACTCGTCGACCTGACCGTGCGCATCGTCGATCTCGACTCGGCCGACGACGTCGAGGCGGCCATGTTGCTGCCGTCGATCATCCCCGGTACCGCGTGCGCGCTGGCCGTCGGCGAACGTTGGGTCCTGGCTGCCGACCTCGCCGCGTGGGGCATCGATCTCGCCATGGCGACCGACATCGCAGAGCGGCGAGTGCGCGAAGCGGCACAGCCCGACGTCGAACTGGTGCTCGTCGGCCCGTCGACGGGCGTGTTCGTGCTCGAACGAGACACACCTGACATCGCCGCCGCGATCTGCTTCCTCGAACAGCACGTGCCCTTGCGTGCCGAGCAAGCGGCATGGGTCGCGCTCGGTGGTGACCACGTGGCGTTCGTCTCGCTCGACGAGGAGCCGACCTCCGCTGCGATGCGGTTGCTGATCGACGGCGCCGTCGATGAGTACCACCGCCGCGGTGGCCTGCTGCGGCCCGCGCTCTATCGATGGTCCGGAGGCCGTCTCGAGCCGGCCGTCACCGGTCTCGACCGCGCTGCCGGACGCCTGGCGGTACGTGCCCGATTCAGCGAGGACGTCGCGACGAGTTGACGCTCCGGTAGCGTCCCGGCGATGTTGATCGTCGGACTCACAGGCGGAATCGGAGCGGGCAAGAGCACTGCTGCTGCGGCCCTGGCACGACGCGGTGCTGTGGTCATCGACGTCGACGGCCTCGGACGCCAGGTCATCGGCCATGGCGGCTCGGCAGTCGACGCCGTCGTCGAACGGTTCGGCCGAGGTGTGCTCAGCCCCGAGGGCGACATCGACCGTGCGGCTCTCGCTTCGATCGTGTTCAACGACGAGGACGCGCTCCGCGATCTCGAGGCCATCTCGCATCCCGCCATCAACGACCTGATCGACTCGACGATCGACGAGCTGCCCGACGACAGCATCGTGATCTTGGAGATGGCCGTCCTGGTCGAGTCCCGTCTCGGGTGGGACAACCGCCATCGCTACGAACTGGTCGTCCTCGTCGAGGCGCCCGAGGCCGTCCGACTCGAGCGACTGCTGGAGCGAGGGATGTCACGCGAGGACGCCCTCGCCCGGATGGAGGCCCAGGCCTCCGACGAGGAACGCCACGCCGCTGCTCAGTTCGTGATCGGGAACCTCGGCACCGAACAGCAGCTGGCCGACAGTGTCGGCGAACTCTGGTCGGTCCTGCAGTCCCTCCACGCGCAGAAGTCAGCACCGATCGACTGATCGGCGACCCGTACGCACACCCGGGCCGGTCTATCGTTCGGGGGTGTCCTCACGAGATCTGGCGATCGCCGCAGCCGTCGTGATCCTGGTCGTCGGTGCCGTCATCCTCGTCGCGATCACGGGGGGCGACGACACCACGGAACCCGGCGACACGACCACGACATCGACCAGTGATGTCACGGTGAGCACGCCGACGACCTCGGTGACACCGACCACCGTGCCCGACGACGTGCCCGAGGCCTTCGCCACGAATCTCGCTGCGCGCCAGCCGGCGGCCGCAGCGCGGCTGGTCGAGCTGTCGTCGCCCGGAAGCCCGGCGGCCGCCTATGCAGTTCATCAGCGAGCTGCGTTGGACGTGTCGGGGCCGGTCCCGGTCGGGCGGGTGGAGCCACGACCTGGCACTGCATTGGCCGTCTGCGACACCATCGCCCTCGGTGCCACCTGCCGGACGTTCGACGACTTCGTCGTCGACGAAGCCGGGCTCCTCGCCAGCTTCACCATCGACGGCGAACCGGTGGCCGACACGGTCCTCGCCGGCGGGCTCGCCGACGTGCAGGACACGCTGACCGTCCGCCTGGTGTCCGCGGCGACGACCTCGGACGATCGCCTCGTCGCCATCTTCGAGGCCATCAACAACGGTCCCGACGTGGTGTGGCTCAACGGTTTCGCTGCGGTCCACCGTTCCGATGCCGGCGCCGAGACCGAGACCGCGCTGTCGGCGGGTGCAGATCAGGTCGCCGGCGGATCAACCGAGCTCCTCGCCGTCTGTTTCGACGGCACGGACCTCGGTGGCGTCGCTGCCGACGCAGTCGGCAGACTTCACCGAGTCCGCCGAGATGGTCATCCCGGTCGCGACGCCGTAGTCGCCGAGGACACATTTCCTTCAGCTGTCGTCTGCGGACGCCGATCGGATCACGATGGGCGCAACCACGGCGACCGGCGGTTCCGCGTCGAGCCAGGCAGAGGACCAGAAGAACTCTCGTTGGGGTGAGAACCCGTGGGCCGCCCGCGCCCTGAAGACCGCCCTGTTCCTGCTGCCCGTGCTCGCCGGCTATCTCGCCGGCACGGTGTTCTCGTGGGTCGTGCCCCGACCGTCGATGTTGGTGGGCGCGATCGCCTGGTGGATCGGGATCCTCGTCGTCTCCACCATCGCGATCACCGTGGTCCGACCCGCCATCCAGGGACTCGCACCGCTCGCCTTCCTCTACCAGTGCACCCTCGTGTTCCCCGGCGAAGCGCCCGACCGCTTCAAGACCGCAATCAAGCAGCGCTCGGCCCGTGAGCTCCAGCGCAAGGTCGAGGCAGGCGAACCACTCGGGGACACCCCCGAAGAAGCTGCCGAGAACATCCTCAACCTCCTCGCCCTGCTCAACGACCACGATCGACGCACTCGAGGTCATTCAGAGCGAGTGCGCGCCTACTCCGACATGATCGCCGAGGAACTCGGGCTGCCTGAGGCCGACCGCGAGAAGCTCCACTGGGCCGCCCTGCTTCACGACATGGGCAAGCTCACCGTCGATGAAGCCGTGCTCAACAAGGACGGCCGGCCGACCGACGAGGAGTGGCAACAGCTGCGGGCACACCCCCAGAACTCGGTCAAGTTCCTGATGCCCCTCCGGCCGTGGCTCGGCACCTGGCTCGACGCAGCAACACAACACCACGAACGCTGGGACGGCA
>JAHDHM010000418.1:558-3174 GCA_020631315.1 Acidimicrobiales bacterium | reverse complement strand
CGTACCGGATCGAGATGACCGCTCATGGCTTCGATCTGTTCGTCAACGGCCGGACGCTGGCCCGTCGCATGAGCCGGGCCGTCTGCCTGCGAACGCTGTTGTCCGATTGCAATGCCAGCCCACTCGACTTCGTCGACGACGCCATCGTGTTGCACGCGGCGGCCGCGCGGATCGGCGACGACCTGATGGTCTTCCCCGGCGTGAGCAACTCAGGGAAGTCGACGCTGGTCACGCAACTGGTGGAGCGCGGGCACGGCTACCTGACCGACGAGGCGGTGGCGTTCGACATCGACACCCTTGAAGCCGAGCCGTACCACAAATCGATCTGCATCGATCCGGGCGCGCACTCACTCTTCCCCGAACTCCAGCCCGCCGCCACCTCGGCATCGGACGAGACCTGGGATGTCGACCCTCGCACGGTCGGCCCGGGCCGTCTCACCAGCGGCGGCGCCATCAGCGGCCTCGTGTTTCCGATCTTCCGCCCGAACGCCGACGCGTCACTCCGACCGATCGACGCGATCGAGACCATGCATCGGTTGCTGCGGAACAGTTTCGACTTCGAATCGCTCGGGCAGCCGGGCTTCGCCGCGTTGATCCGGCTGGCCAACCTGACGCCGGCCTGGGAGCTCGCGCACGGCGGCGAGGGTCACCTCGAACTCGTCGAGTCCGCCGCCGGCGGTAGCGAGGTGCTCAGCCTCCGTTGACCGGCTGGTCGCGGATCGCACGACGATCCCCGGCAACCCTCGGCGTGTCGGGCTCGATCGGCTCGCCCCGGGCCGCGCGCCGCGCCCGCTTGGTCTGATACTGGTTCTGGTCGGCGGCGCGCAGCAGTTGGCTGCGCGTCTCGATCTCGGGGGTTGCGAACGCGATGCCGCACGAGATCGAACGAGGCCGATCGACGCCGCCGCTTCGTTCGAAGAGACGTTCGATGGTGTCGGAGATCTCGTGGGCGGTCAGCAGCGCCCCGCCGTCGATCACGAGGCAGAACTCGTCGCCGCCGATGCGGCAGATCGTCGTCCGCTCGGGGTCTCGGGTGGCACCCCGGAGTGCGGCGGCAGCATCGATCAGGAGCCGATCGCCGGCCTCGTGACCGTCGTTGTCGTTCACGAGCTTCAATCCGTCGACATCGCACATGATGACGGCGCAATCCTGCCGATCGACGGCATCGCGCTCGAAGATCTCATCCAATACGGCATTGAGCACGTGACGATTCGCCAGACCGGTGAGCTGGTCGCGCAACGCCATCTGTTCGATTTCGGCCCACCGCACCGTGTTGGCGAGCGCGAGCGCCGCCTGGCTGGCGATGTGGCGAAGCACGCTGAGGTCGTGGTTGTCGAGGTGGCGGTCCAGGCCACGACGGGCTGCGTTGAGCACACCCCAGGCTTCACCGCGCAACATGATCGGCACCGTGATGTCGCTGCCCGCTCGCAGCGCCGGCGAGCGAGTGCCGGCCGCATCGGCGAGCTCCTCGGGGCCGCGGCGCACGGGCACGCCGGCGCGGAGCTCGGCCAGCATCGAGAACTCGGCCAACGAGTCGAGACGGCGTCCGTCGAGGGGCGGGCCGTCGGCGTCGATGGCGAGCGCCAGCGGTTCCTCCTCGAGCGACGTGCGCGACAGACGCAGCACCGCCACGTGGGCTGCGTCGATCGATCGCAGGGCGATGTCGGCGAACAGTTGGAGCAGGTCGTCCACCCGGGACGCCGCGGCCACGGCGGTCGCGATGTCGGTGGCCGCAGACCCGTTCGTGCCGTCGCGACCCGCGTTCGCATGCGCGTCGAACAGATCGATGATGGTGGCCGACGGAATCGGTGGCGCCTCGATGCCACCCAGATCGGCCCGGCGGAGCGCCGCGACCACCGTGGGGTCGAGGGCGGTTCCCGCCCTCAGCTCCACCCGCGTGAGCGCCGGCCCCCACGTCGGAACGAACCCGGGTGCCGGGCTGCCGACGATGTCGTCGGTGACCGCTGCCACCCGCGCCGCAATCGGAATGTCGGTGCCGACCAGCCCGCCCGGGCCGCCGGTGCCGTCCCACCATTCGAGCTGATGGCGAAGCGCGACCGCCACCGGACCCAACCCCGGGATGCGTTCCGTCAGCGTTGCCGCGAGCATGGACCGGGTCAGGTCGCGGGCGGCGTCCTGGCTCGGCTGGGCGACGGCGAGATCGATGTCGGCGAGGGCCGAGGTGGCGATGACGTGCGACCGTTCCACATCGTCGAGCCCCAGCTCGTCGGCGAGGCGCGAGGCCACCAGCGTGCGCAACGCGCTCCGGTGCGCGATGGCCGGGTCGTGAATCTCCACCATGCGGACGAGCGCGATGATTGCGCCGCGGCCGGTGTCGCCCAGCGGCGTCGGTTTCGAAGAGGGGAGCGGGGGAGGGTTCATTCGATCGGAGTCACTCTGCGTGAGTCCCCAGTGTGCCACGGCACGCTGCGTCCGGCGAAGCGACGGTGCGGCGGCCGCGAGCCCGCGCCGCTGCCCTGAATCGCCGCCAAAATCGACGTTGACACGAGGTTGTGACGATCGACGTACCGGAGCCGATCGCTCACTGCATACGCTGGATGACCGATGAGCACGAGGAAGCTGATTCTCACCTCCCTGGCACTGGGCGTCGTGATA
>JAHDHM010000418.1:0-548 GCA_020631315.1 Acidimicrobiales bacterium | reverse complement strand
CGCTGCCTAGGCGGCGATCGGAATCCGTCCCTCACTGAGGAGAAACATGTCGGATTGATGTAGTCGTCGTCGGCGGCGGCCCAGCCGGGTACGCCTCCGCCCTCTACGGTGCGGCCGCAGGCCTCAACGTGGCCATGATCGAGAAGAGCCGCGTCGGCGGCACCTGTCTCCATGTCGGGTGCATCCCTGCGAAGGAGCTGCTCGAGACCGCAGCGGTGTTCCGCGCCGTGTCCCATGCCGACACCTTCGGCATCACGACCTCGGCGCCCACCGTCGACTTCAGCGTCACGCAGACCCGCAAGCAGAAGGTCATCGACACGCTCACCAACGGACTCAGCGCGTTGCTCAAGCACCGCAAGGTCACCGTGTACGACGGCATCGGGTCCGTCTTCTCCGTCGGCGACACGAAGGCCGTCAACATCACCGGGGGAGCGTCGGGCGACGTGCAGATCACCGGCGACAACCTGATCCTCGCTGCCGGCTCGGTGCCCCGCACCATCCCCGGCTTCGACGTCGACGGCACCTCCATCGTCACCTCCGATGAACTG
>JAHDHM010000417.1 GCA_020631315.1 Acidimicrobiales bacterium | reverse complement strand
TCTCGGGGACAGAGACGGTCACCGCGCCATGTTCGCCTTCGACTGTCTTGCCGTGCCGAGCCGCTACGAGTCTGCGCCGTATGTTGCTCTGGAAGCGGCCGACGTCGGGATCCCGGTGGTCGCCGCCAGCAGTGTGTCGGGTTCGGACGAATGGTCGGGAGGGAGGGCTGCTCTCGCACCGTCGTTGTCAGCCCTCGAGTTCGCTGCGGCGATCCAGCAGGGGATTGCTGGCGGACACCGACAACAACCCGGAGTCGTCAGGACCGTCGAGCAGATGGTTGCGGAGGTTGATGCCCTCTTCGGGCACCGCGGGTGACGCCTCAGCTTCGCCCGTGCTCGAGGTAGGGGCGGAGTCGGAGTACCGGCCTTGTCAGCGACGAGGCGCCGAGCCGGTAGGCCACCCGCTTCGCCGCATGGTGGTCGCCTCGGAGCGCTGCGGGAACGTCCGATAGCCGAGCGTGGCGGCGGCCCGGCAGCAGCGGTCGATCCGAGAGCAACCGGGGCGGTGCCTCCGCCGCGAGATCGAACAGTCGGCTGAGCTCTGCGTCGTAGGCTGTCGTGCCGCCACGCTGAGCAATGGTGGAGTGGGCGGCGACGCTCAGAGCGCCGAGCGCCCGTCGGTCGTGGGCGAGCATGCGCAGGTATGCAGCGAGTTGGTCGACGTTCCCGGCCGGCGCCCTCAGCCCGTTCCGGCCGTCGTCGATCACTGCTTCGGTGCCGCTCACTGCAGTCACGACCGGCACCGCGCCAGCTGCCATGGCTTCGAGCATCGAGATGGAGGTGCCCTCGTACTCGGATGTGAGGAGGCAGACATCGGCAGACCTCCAGATGTCGGCCATCGACGACGCGGGCACGGACGGTTCGTGACGGACGCGGACGCTCCCGGCGGGGTCGAGCGTTTGAATTGCGTCGGCCAGGACGTGTTCGTCGGGTCCGCCGCCGATGATCCGGATCTCCGCCTCGATTCCGTACTCCATCAGGGCCCGACCCACGTCCACGACATCGGTGATCCGCTTCTGCACCATCGAGATGCGTCCTGCGTACACGATGCGAAGTGGGCCCTTGTGTCGGCTGCGATCCGGGAGCGTCACGTCGGCATCCACGGGATAGGGGAGAACGACGATGTCCTGTGCTCGATGAGGGAGGCGCTGTTCGAGCTGCTCACGGATCTGGTCACTCACGGCGACGTACGTCGTGATGGCCGGCTCGTAGTAGCTGGCCCAGTCGTAGTAGTCCGGCCCGTCCGCGTGGACGAAGGAGACGATTCGGGAGCGGCCGCCGTCGGCCGCAAGGGCTGCACAGGCGGCAGCGTGCGTACCCCACGACCAGTTGGGAAGGAAGATCTGTGGCCCGGAGCGGGCGTACCGGTCCGCATATGCGGATACGTCCCGGTCCGAGACGAGTACGTCGTTCGGTGGTGCCAGATCGGCGAGCGAGACGACCTCGGGGCCGTGGGACGTCGAGGCGTCGTCGATCACCAGATCCGAGCGGTTCGGCCGGTGCTCCAGGACGCGGACGCTCCGTTCGTCGGCAAAGCGTCGTGCCAAGCCCAGCGCCCAGGTCGTCACGCCACCGAGCGTCCGGCCCGCGGGGAGCGCAACGGCGATCGACTCAGCGTTCGACACGTCGTTCGACGCTCGCCTCGAACGCCAGGCGGTCCGTCGGTACGGTGGCCCGATCGTTCGGCCAAGTCCTCGACCGCGCGTTCCAGGTGGCGAGGCAGAGGTCTTCGAATGCGTGCGCGTGCTGTTGAAACGCGTACTCGTCGGTGACCTTCCGGCGTGCGGCCTCGGAGATGGAGCGGAGTCGGGCCCGGTCCTCGTCCAGCCCCTTGAGCTCCCGCACCATGTGGTCGAGGTCGTCACGATCACAGGTGATGCCGACCCGTGCGTCGGAGATGACCGCGCGGGTGCCGGACACCGACGTGACGACTGGTACACAGCCGTTGGCCATCGCTTCGAGCATGGCGATCGATGTGCCCTCGTAGGCAGACACGAGGATGCACACATCATGGCGCTGCCAGAGGGCGGACATTTCGTCTGGCCGAACCGAACCTCGCAGGGTGACGCGATCGCGCACCGTCTTGGGCAGGCGAGCGAGATCCGCCTTCAGCGCCGCCTCTTCGTCGCCATCCCCAACGATGTCGAGCGTGAAGTTCACCCCCGCCGCAGCGAGACGCTCCGCCAGCGTCGCCAGACGACGCACTCGCTTCTGTTCGGCTTCCAGGCGTCCGGCATACACGAGCCGGAGTGGCTGGTCCTCGGGCTGGTCCGTGCGAACATCCAGCGATGGAATCTGCACGCCATACGGCATCACCACGATGTCGTCGTGCCGTTCGCTGGGGAGCGCTCGGCGGAGCTTCGTGGAGATCTCCGCACTCACGGCGACGAACGTGTGAATGATCGGTTCGTAGAAGGCGAGGAGCGAGTAGTAGTGCAGCTGATCGGTGTGGGCCATGCCGACGACCCGAATGTGCTCACTGTGCTCGACGCTCAGCTCGGCGAGCATGGCGTACCCCGCATAGTTGTAGTTCGGAACGAATACTGCCGGGAGTGCGGGGGCGTACTCAACCGCCAGCCGTTCTGCGCCACGAGGGCCGGGTACGGCAGGGCTCGTCGCTGGAACGACCTCCACCCTCGAGTTGACTTCGCTGTCGATCGGCGGCCCGGTGTCGGGGTGTTGGACCACGATGCTCCGGTGGCGTTCGGAGAGCTCGGCTGCCATGTCGATCGCCCACGAGGTCACCCCACCAAGGGTGATGCCGCTGGGGAGTACGAGACTGATCCCGCGATCCCGGTGCACGGGGATCGGCGTGGGTTCAGAGGCTCGCTTCGGGAGCTGGCGGTCGCGAAAGTCCTGCACCCGAGCCCGCACGGTTGGCGGAGCAAAGAACGCCTTGAGCCCGTCGACCCGACCATGATGGCGGTACCGGTTGCGAGCGTGGAAGAAGTGTGTGGCGGCCCGCCAGGTCTTCGAGCCGTACACCCGATCGAGTTCTGCCTCGAGGGCGCGAATGTACGTTTCGCGCTCGACCTCGTTGAGCTGGGCCCGTACTCCCTCATCGAGCTGTCGATCGAGCTCGGCCGCAAGGTCGCCTTCGACGTCGAGGAGACGACGGTTGCGGTTGACCAGCTGTCGCCACCGGGCGACGTCGGTCCAGAGTCGAAAGCGCTCG
>JAHDHM010000416.1 GCA_020631315.1 Acidimicrobiales bacterium | reverse complement strand
CCAGACGGTCCAGCGGGTCCTCGGGGTCGACGAGCTGACTGCCGCGGCGATCGAACGTGGTCAGCAGCTCGGGCACGATGGTCGCCAGCAGCGCATCTCGGTCGTCGAAGTAGTTGTAGAAGGTGCCGTTGGAGACGCCGGCAGCGTGGGCGACGTCGTTCACCGAGAAGGCGTCGCCGCGGTCTGCGATGACCTTGACCGCTGCGTCGAGCAACTGGCTGCGGGTGCGGGCTCGCTTCTTGTGACCGCGTGTCGGCGGGTTCTCTGTGGCGGTGCTCACCATCGTGAATCTAGCAGAATTGACAGATATCCCAATATTGGGAACACTCTCAATATTCGGAGCGTCGCGAATCGTGCACGACGCCAGACTCGAGGACGCCCGGCATGACCACTCCATTGCTCACCCTCAGCCACACGACGCTCGCCGTCCGCGATCTACCGACGATGCTCGACTTCTACGTGGGTGTACTCGGCTTCCACGTGACGAACCGGGACGAGGTCAACGGTTCGCAGATGGCCTTCATCTCTCAGGATCCGAACGAGCACCACCAAATCGTGATGATCGAGGACATGCCGACCTCCGAGTCCGGCTTCGTGTTGGCCGATCATCTGGCGTTCCGCACGAGCGACCTCACGTCGCTGCGTGCCGTGGGCCGTCGTCTCGAGGAAGCCGAGGTCGAGGGGGTGATCCCCATCTCTCATGGGAACGCGTGGTCGCTCTACTTCAACGACCCCGAAGGCAACGGCCTCGAGGTGTTCGTCGACTCGCCCTTCCACGTCGCCCAGCCGCACGCCACAGGGCTGGACCTCACGCAGTCGGATGCCGAGGTCGAGGCAACGACCCGATCCGAGATCGAGGCGCTGCCCGAGTTCCAGCCGATGGAGGACTGGCGAGCAGCGTTCTCGGCGATGCTCGCCGAGCGGGCCGAGGCTTGAGTCGTGGATCTCGGAATCGCCGGCCGACACGCCATCGTCGCCGCATCCAGCTCCGGGCTCGGCTTCGCGTGCGCGAACGCGCTCGCTCGTGAGGGCGCCCATGTGGTGATCAACGGCCGCGATGCCGACCGCCTCGCCGTTGCGGCGGCCGAGCTGCGCGACCGCCACGGCGTCCAGGTCGTCGCGGTCGGCGGCGACATCGGTGAACCCGCGACTCGAGCTGCCCTCCTCGATGCATGCCCCGCACCGGACATCCTGGTGAACAACAACAGCGGGCCCCGCCCCGGCCGTTTCGCCGACTGGGAGCGAGACAACTGGATCGAGGCCCTCGACGCCAACATGCTCACACCGATCGAGATGATCCGCCTCGTGGTGGACGGCATGGTCGAGCGCCGCTTCGGCCGCATCGTGAACATCACCTCGGCGATGGTGAAGTCACCGCATTCGGCGATGGGTCTGTCCACCGGCGCGCGAGCCGGCCTGACGTCCATGTCCAAGGCGTTGTCGAAGGACGTCGCGAGAGCGAATGTCACGATCAACCAGCTGCTCCCCGAACGCATCGACACCGGACGTCAACAGCAGATGGCGCGGCTCCACGCAGAACGTGCCGGAATCACGATCGATGAGGCCTACGAGCACATGGCGAAGACGATCGCCGCTCGCCGCCTGGGCACACCCGATGAGTTCGGCGACGCGTGCGCCTTCCTGTGCAGCGCACAGGCGGGTTACATCTCCGGCCAGAACCTGCAGCTCGACGGCGGCAGTTATGCGGGGCTGATCTGATGACCGTCGAGCCGACGAGCGAGCCCCATGTACTGATCGTCGGCGCTGGTCCTGCAGGCCTCACCGCTGCGCTGCTGCTCGGCCATCGCGGGATCCCGACCCTCGTCGTCGATCGGCGAGACGGGCCGCAACGCCACCCGGCAGCGCACGTCGTGAACGCCCGCACCCTCGAGATCTTCCGTCAGGCCGGCGTCGACATGGAGGCCATCGCCGCGGTCTCGATGTCGCCGGCTGAGGGCGGGCACGTCAACTTCACGACACGGCTCAACGGTGAGCTGATCGGGCGGCTGCCCTTCGAGCAGCAGGGCGACGAGGTGCTCGCGATCACTCCGACGCCGTTGCGCAACATCGCCCAACACCGGCTCGAGCCGATCCTGCTGGATGCCGTCCGGCAGCAGGCGTCCGTCGAGGTCCGCTACTCCACCACCTGGGTGTCAGCCGACCTCGACGACGACGGTGTGACCTCCACGCTCCGAGACGACGCCACCGGCCAGTCGGTCGAGATCCGAAGCACCTACCTCCTCGGCGCCGACGGCGCTGCAAGCCGGGTACGACAGATGATCGGTGTCGAGATGGACGGCATCCCGGCGATCCAGAGCTTCGTCTCGGCCCACTTCGAAGCGGATCTCTCAGGGGTGCTGGCCGACCGTCCCGGCGTACTCCACTGGACGTTCGACCCGGCGGCCAATGGCACCTTCGTCGGTCACGGCGCCGACGAGTGGGTGTTCATGAAGGGGTTCGACCCGACCGTCGAGAGCGCAGACGACCACACCGAGGAGCGGTGCCGTGGGTACATCGTCGATGCGATCGGCGACCCCGACATCGAGGTCGACGTCCGCGGCATCGGCACCTGGCACATGACCGCTCAGGTGGCCCGAGCGTTTCGTTCCGGTCGGGTGTTTCTGCTCGGCGACGCAGCACACCGCTTCCCGCCGACCGGAGGCCTGGGCTTGAACTCCGGTGTCGGTGACGCCCACAACCTCGTGTGGAAGCTGGTGTCGGTCATGGACGGCGACGCCGGCGAGAGCCTGCTCGACACGTACGAACAGGAACGTCGACCGGTCGCTGAGGTCAACTGTGCGCAGAGCACGACCAACGCGATGCAGATCGTCGTGCTGCTCCAGGCACTCGGACTGACCGGCGGTTCGTCGACCGAGGCACTGCTCGAAAGGATTGCCGATCCCGACCGTGCCGACGAGATCGCGGAGGGTCTGGAAGCCCAGCGAGTGCACTTCGACATGCTCGGCCTCCAGCTCGGCTACGGCTACGCGTCCGCGGCGATCGACGGCGTCGATGTTGCGCGTGACGTCGAGCATCCGAGCGTGCTCGTCGACGACGGGGCGCTCGGGACACGGCTGCCACACGCATGGCTGCCCGACGGCCGGTCGACGCTGGACCTGATCGCCGAGGACAGCTGGACGCTCATCAGCGTCGGCGCCCACGACCGCTGGGCAGCGAGCGTC
>JAHDHM010000415.1:269-3189 GCA_020631315.1 Acidimicrobiales bacterium | reverse complement strand
TCCGACGAGATCCGTGTCGGTGTTGCCATGAACTACTGCGCCGGCTTCATCCGTCAGCAGGAGAACCAGATGCTCGGCATTCCCCACGAGATCCTCGCGAGCTTCAGCCCGCAGCTGCGCCAGCTCTGTGGCCTCGGCATGTACCGGGGTCAGACGGGCAACATCGAGAAGCAGAGCCCGGCGTCCCTGCTGTTCGGCGACGAGCCCGAGGTCCAGCTGTGGGATGCCGAGCCGATCGCACCTGCAGGTTGAACATGTCCGCACGCCGTGAGTATCTCGACGCGCTGGCTGCGTCGGTGGGTGTCACCGATCCCGACCGAGCAGCGACGCATGTCCGCATCGAGGACGAACGGGCCGGATCGAATTTGATCGTCGGCTACGTGTTCGACTCGGTCGCCGTCGTCCGCGCTGGACCCGAGCACGCGGACCTGGTCGCGCCGCTGGCCTCGTCCGACACGAGCCGCACTCATGACGAGCTCCGCCAGTGGGCGCTCGACAACGGCTGGGTCGACTTCGACGGTGGCCTGAGCCACGTCGTCGACCCCGACGCAGCGCTCGATTCGGCAGTGCCCGATGGTCTGCGTGCGGTGCGCCTCGACCCGGCCGGCGACGACCATGAGCGCGTCGTCGCCTGGTTCGGTGCAGCCGATCCGCAGGACGTGGATGCTGGCGACTTCGACGTCGACGAGCTCGACGACCGGATGTTCGCCATCGTCGACGATGCGGACGAGATTCTCGGCATCGCGTCGTCGTACGAATCGGACGAGGAGCCGCGGTTCGAGGACATCGGGGTGATCGTCGCTCCTGAGGCGCGTGGCCGAGGTGTCGGTCGGGCCGTGGTGCGTGCACTGCTCGACGACCTGCACGCTGATGACCATCGCGGCCTGTACCGCTGCAACTGGTCGAACCCGGCGTCGCGCCAGCTCGCGCTCGGTCTCGGCTTCGAAGAGATCTTGAGGCTCATCGCCCTCTGCCCCGAAGGCGACCCCAAGGCCGGTTGAGCCGGCTCATCGAACTGCGGCGAGGGAACGATCGAGCTTTGACTTGAGCAGGTCGGTGAGCGACGACGGGATGGCGCCCTCGTCACCGAAGAGGCCTGCTCGCACGCCGATCGTCTGGCTCCAGCCGTGGAGCAGGTGCACCGGCGTCCAGAGCGCGACCCGTTCGTCGTCGAAGGGCCGGGCAGCTGTGTAGGCGGAGCGGTAGATCCGGCTGAGGAGGGGGCCGAGCGCCTTGAGTGCCGTGCGTTCAGCGAAGTTGTCCGCGGTGATCCAGGCGACGCCGAACAGCAGCAGGGTTCGGGCGACGTCGCCGTTGGGGTCTCCGACGCCGGCATCGGTCCAGTCGATGAGATGCAGCGCATCGTCGCCGACGAGCACGTTCAGGGGATGGAAGTCGCCGTGGCAGACGGCTGACGACCCGCCCCGAAGTTGCGGGGCGAGCGCCTCGACCTCGTCGAGGGCTCGGTGTAGTTCCGGATGTTCGAGCTGCTCGGCGGTCGAACGCACCAGCGCGAGCCGACGATCCAGCAGATCGTCGCCGTCGGGAAACCCGGTGATTGGTGTCGAATGGAGTTCGGCGTGCAGCCGTCCGAGTCCGCGGAGCAGTCCGAGCATGCGCCACGGTGTCGAGCTCAGCGCCTCGAGCATCGTGCCGCCGGATGCTCGCTCCATCACCTGTCCTGGCCGGTCGAACGGTTCGTCTGGTTCGAGGACGTGGAGGACACGCGGTACGGAGAGACCGGCATCGGCCGCCCAGGTCTGGATGTCGGCTTCGCGTCGAGCTTCGTCGAGCTGGTCAGCTCCGGGCTTGATCCGCAGCACGAGCGGGCCCCGCCACTCGACGGGCACATCGGCACCCGTGAGGGAGAGGAAGTGGATGGCGCTGTCGAAGCCATCGTCGTTCGTCTCGGTGGGCGCGGCGAGCCGGACGTCAGGGCCCCATCGCTGCTGCAGCCACTCGACCAGGATCGTTCCGGCATCGTCTGTCGAAGTGGGTCCCACGGGCCGAATCTAGGCAGTCCGGCCGTGTGGCGGCTGGAGTTGGTCGCTCGTCAGCCGGCGCTGAGGATCGCGACGAGGAAGTCCGAGTCGTCGGTGAACGGCCGCAAGTCCCAGGTCGAGAGCTTCACCTCGGTGGACAGTCCGACGGCTGCTGCGTGGGTGAAGAAGTCGTCGAAGTCGTAGTCACGTCCGGCCTGGAACCCGGCCACGAGTCGCCCCTCGGGCCTCAGGTGGGCAGCGAGGTTGGCGAGAACCTGTCGACGGGTGCTTTCGGCGAGGAACGCCATGACGTTGCCGGCGCTGACGATCACGTCGAAGCCCTCGCCGATGCCGTCGGACGGGAGGTCCAGCAGGGCCAGGTCGCGGCACAGCCACGTCGACGACGGATCCGCCTCGGCGGCCGCGTCGATGAGGACGGGGTCGACGTCGACGCCGACCACGTCGTGTCCGAGCTCGGCGAGTCGTCGACCGACACGGCCGGGTCCGCAGCCTGCGTCGAGGATCCGGCTGTTGCGCTGCACCATGGCGTCGACGAAGCGAGCCTCGCCGTGCAGGTCCCGGCCCTCGGCCTCCATGTCGACAAACCGTTGGATGTAGTTCGTCGAGTGCTCAGGGTTCTCTTCGACGATGCGGGTCCAGCGGCTCGGTTCGACCATGTCGCGAACCTATCGAGCGGCCCCATGCCCGACGGCCATCGCCGAGTCGGCGATGTCACACTCGACCCGTGCGGGCGATGTGGGTGTGGTTGCTGCTGATCGGTGGACTTGCCGCGTGTTCGGCGGAGGAGTCCACGTCGGCGCCGCCGAGCGAGCGCTGCCGGCGTCGACCTTCAAGATCCTGAACTCGCTGATCGCTCTTGAGACGGGAGTTTTGGCGACGGTCGATCAGGTCATGCCCTGGGACGGGGTGGTCCGACC
>JAHDHM010000415.1:0-259 GCA_020631315.1 Acidimicrobiales bacterium | reverse complement strand
GATCGGTGGACTTGCCGCGTGTTCGGCGGAGGAGTCCACGTTGGCGCCGCCGAGCGAGCTGACCGTCGTCGAGATGGCCGATTGGGCGGTCCACTTCGACGACGCAGGAGTGACCGGTACGTTCGCCCTGCACCGGCTCGGCTCGGACGAGGTGCTCGTCCACGATCCAGCGCGTGCTGCCGAGCGAGCGCTGCCGGCGTCGACGTTCAAGATCCTGAACTCGCTGATCGCTCTTGAGACGGGAGTTTTGGCGACGGTC
>JAHDHM010000019.1 GCA_020631315.1 Acidimicrobiales bacterium | reverse complement strand
CGTAGACCATGTGGTGCAGACCATTCGGCCCCGTCGAGCCGATGTACATGCCCGGACGCTTGCGCACCGCCTCGAGTCCCTCGAGGACCTGGATGTTGCTCGCGTCGTACGACGTCGTCGTGTCTGCCACGCAGTGCCTGCCCCTTCAGTCGGTTCACACGAACCGAGTCCCGTCGTTCGGCCGAGCGGCGAAGTACTCGTGGCTGATGCCCGAGTCGCCCTTCTGAGAGCTCGGAGGCGCTGAGAGCGCCGAGAACGCTTTCATCCTACCAGTCAGTAGGGGGATAGTGGCGCCGCGGTCGAAACGATTCTGGGCCCGTTCATGGGCCTGAGTGTCGGTTCGCCGCCCGGATCAGCGTCGTGCGCGGGCCACGCGTACGTCGATCGAGCCGACGGTCCCCGCCCCGAGTCGCCCGTTGATCCGATCGATGATCTCCGCGTTCAAGAAGCGCAGTTGGGTGGCCCAGGTCGGGTCGTCGACCTCGACCAACAGGCGGCCCTCGTCGAGACGCCGAGGGCGGCAGTGCCGGGCGACCTGCGCGCCGACTTCGACATCCCAGCACTCGAGCAGTTGCACCATCGGTCCCTGCGACGACGTCATCGAGCCGACGATCCGACTGAGCGCGTCACCGAGGGCACGTGGTTCAGACATCGCCGCCGACCTCTGTCGCATCGTGTGCGCGCACCGAACCGCCCGACACCACATAGGACCGGGCCGGGACCGCGCCGTCGGGAACCGAGCCGGTTGCGGTCGTCAGGATCGTCTGCACCGACGGCAACTCGCGCACGAGTGCCCGGGCGCGGTCGACGTCGAGTTCGCTGAACACGTCGTCGAGCAGCACGATCGGTTCACGTCCCACCCGTGCAGCGATCACCCGCTGTGATGCGAGACGCAATGCGAGTGCCAACGACCGCTGTTCGCCCTGTGATGCATGTGTACGCGCGGGAAGTCGGTCGAGTCGGACCTCGAGGTCGTCGCGGTGCGGGCCGACGAGGCTGACGCGTCGGCGGACATCATCATCACGCGATCGGGCGAGCGCGTCGAACAGCGTCTCGGACACATTCCACGATCGTCGGTACTCGAGCTCCACCGGCACCTCACGACCGGCGAGGGCGGTGTAGAGATCCGAGACGAGCGGCCGCAGTTCCTCGACCAGTGCGGCGCGGGCCGCGGCGTGGCGAGTGCCGACCTCGTGCAATTTGGCGTCCCAGACGTCGAGTGTCGCATCGATCTCGGGTGACCGTCGACCGGCGGCCTGCTTCAACACCGATGCACGCTGCTTCAGGGTCCGGTCGAGGTCACCCCGGTCGGCTTCATGACGCGGGTGCACGGTGGACAAGACCTCGTCGAGCAGGCGACGACGTTCACCCGGGCCGCCCTTCACGATGGCGAGATCGTCGGGCGCGAACACGACCACGCGCAGCGTGCCGAGCAGATCACGCGCCCGACGCAGCGGCTGGCGGTTGACCTGGATGCGATTGCGTCCACGTCGATCGAGCTGTGCTTCGATCAGCTGTTCGCGACCGCCGACCCGCAGACGGGCTCGTACGAACGCCGTGTCGTCGTCGAGGCCGATCATCGTGTCGGTCGACGCACCACGGAAGCTGCCGAGCGAGGACAGGTAGCCGATCGCCTCGAGCAGGTTGGTCTTGCCCTCGCCGTTGGCACCGGACACGACCGTGAGGCCGCTCGCGAAACCGATCGTGCTCGCGCGGTGGTTGCGGAAGTTCTGGAGTGACAGTTCCTCGAGAACGACCGCTGCGGGAGTGTGGCCACCGTCGGGGGAGGCCACCGGCGACGTCGGTGCGTCGCTCAGGACACCCGCACCGGCATCAGGAGATACAGGTAGTCGGTCGACTCGCTCGCGGCGAGTACGGCCGGCTTCAACGCGTCGAGCGTCTTGAGTTCGATCTCGTCACCCGACGCCGCTTCGATACCCGCGATCAGGTAGTCCGGGTTGAAGGCGATGGTGAGCTCGGCACCGTCGTACTGGGCGTCGATCTCCTCGTGTGCCTGGCCGACGTCCTGGGTGATGGCCATCAGCTCGAGGGCACCTTCACGCAGCGTCAGCCGCAGCGGTGTCGCCTCGCGAGCCATGAGCTTCACACGGCGGGCGGCGTCGAGAAGTGATTCGCGACCGACGGTGAGGATGTTCGGGTACGACGCCGGGATCAGCTGTCGGACATTCGGGAACTCGCCCTCGATGAGACGAGTCGTGAGCTGGACGGCGACACCGTCTTCTGGCTGCACGTCGAAGGTCACGTCGCGCTCACCGAGACGGACGTTGACCTCCTTCGCATTGCCGAGCACACGGATGAGCTCACCCAACGCACGGGACGGGACCAGGACCTTCTGGCCTTCACCGAGCACGGTGGCATCGGGAAGGTCGCGGATGGCGAGGCGATACGAGTCGGTGGCGATGAGTCGCAGACCACCGTCCTCGGCGGTCATGAGCACGCCGGTGAGGATCGGACGTGCATCGTCGGCGCTGGCAGCGAGGACGACCTGCTTGAGGCCCTTGGCGAGATCGTCGGCGGGAACGCTGACCTGTTCGCCCGCCGGCTGGTCGAGTCGAGGGAAGTCGTCGACGGGGAGCGTGCGCACCGCGAACTGACTGCGACCCGACGAGATACGGGCTTCGTCGCCGTCGACCTCGATCTCGACGGCACCGCTGTCGAGCGAGCGAACGATGTCGCTCACGAGTCGTGCAGGGATGACGGTGGCACCGGGCACGTCGACGGCGACACCGACCGACGAACGGATCGTGAGATCGAGATCGGATCCGGTGGCCTCCAGACCGTCGCCCGAGGCATCGAGTTTCACGCCCGACAGGACCGGCAGCGCACCACCTCGACCTGTCACGGCTCGTCCTGCGGTGGAGAGCACATCCAGCAGCACGTCACGTTCACAACGGAATTTCACGACCAGACCTCGTGGGGTGATTCTTCACTGGTAGGGGTAGTAGGCGTGTGGATTGTGGACAAATCCCCGAAACCGCAGGTCAGGCGGGGTGTGTTTGTGCCACTCGATTCCACAGCCTTCCACAGGGATGGGACCTCGCGCGCCGGTCGAGCCGGATCGCTGTGGATCGGCGGGACTCGTCCACAGGCTGTCCTCTGCATGGCTCCGCCGGTTGTCCACAAGTTGTTCGCGCCCTGTGTACGACGCGCGCCACACAGCGCGCGATCGGGAGGTGCTCCGTCGCTGGGGCTCATGGCGACTTGATGTCCTGGATGAGTGCAGTGACCTGGTCGTAGATCTGTCGGCGTTCGGCCATCTGCTTCGAGATCTTGTCGACGGCGTGGATGACCGTGGTGTGGTCACGATTGCCGAACTCGCGAGCGATCGCCGGGTAGGAGAGATCGGTGAGTTCACGGCACACGTACATGCAGATCTGTCGTGCCGTCACGAGGGCCCGATGACGCCGCTTGCCCGTGAGGTCGTCGCGGGAGAAGCCGAACATCGCGACCGTCGCCTCGATGATGCGATCGATGGTGATGGGCCGCGGTTCGCCGTCGGTGACGATGTCGGCGAGGACCTTCTGCGCGAGCTGGATGTCGAGCGGCTCGCGCGTGAGGCTCGCGAATGCGCCGACTCGGATGAGTGCACCCTCGAGCTCGCGGATGTTGTTCTTGATGTGCGTCGCGATGAACTCGAGCACCTCGTCGGGGACGGGTGAGCCCTCGAGCTCGGTCTTCTTGCGCAGGATCGCCAGGCGAGTCTCGAGATCCGGGGGCTGGATGTCGGTGATGAGCCCCCACTCGAAGCGACTACGGAGCCGGTCCTCGAGGGTGGCGATGGCCCGGGGTGGCCGATCCGACGACAGGACCACCTGCTTGCCGGCGCCGTGGAGCGAGTTGAAGGTGTGGAAGAACTCCTCCTGGAGTCCCTCCTTGCCCTCCATGAACTGGATGTCGTCGACCAGCAACACGTCGATGTCGCGGTAGCGACGCTTGAACGCGACCTGACCAGTCGTACGGATCGCCTCCACGAACTCGTTGAGGAAGGCTTCCGTCGACACGTAGCGAACCGTCTGGCCCGGATAGTTCTGACGGATGTACTGGGCGATGGCTTGGAGCAGATGCGTCTTGCCGAGCCCTGCGCCGCCGTGGATGAACAGCGGGTTGTAGCTACGACCCGGGGTCTCGGCGACGGCGAGCGCCGCGGCGTGTGCGAACCGGTTCGACGTACCGGTCACGAACGTGTCGAAGGTGTAGCGGTCGGCGAGCACCGTGCCGCCGATGTCGTTCGACGGGCTGTCGTCCGTGGCCACCGTGCCCTCGGACACGGCCGGGGGTGGCAACCGTTCCAGTTCCTCGGGTGCCGGTGTCGGCTCCTCGACGTGGATGCGCAGACCGGGACGATCCGAGCCGGCGTCACGAAGCGCCGCTTCGACCATGGAGCGGTAGCGGTCCTCGATGCGTTCGCGCACCAGCGAACTGGACACCCGGAGCACGACGCTGTCGGCGTCGAGGCTGTGGAGTTCTATGTCGGCGAAGGTGGTCAGCCAGACTCCCTCGGACACCTGTGAGCGAAGCAGGCTCGCAGCACGTGTCCACACGTCGTCTGGTGCTGACGGTCGATCGACCATGGAAACTGGTGCCTTCTTCGACGGATGGCTCGGCGGGGATGGTCGCCGCTTCCGGCCCGACGGGCGTCCATCGGTGGTGTCGGACGGGTGCGGAATCATCCCCACTGCGGTGTCCACAGCTGTGGACAAGTCTGTGGGATGTGACGGTGCCGGAGCGCCGACGCTACCACCGTCCCCACTGTGGGGCACATGGCCGCGTCGCAGGGTGGTCGCGAAGTGCGCCGCGAGCATTGCTGATGCTGATCAGACGCTCTACCCTCTCTCGGTCGACCCCCGAGCTGTCGCGCCCCCGCGCTGCTCATGGCATCTGGTCGCACCGTAGCGGACGGCACCCACCTCGTGACCGTCCCGGAGGTTTCTCGTGAAGCGTACGTTCCAGCCGAACAACCGGCGCCGCGCCAACAAGCACGGTTTCCGTCACCGCATGTCCACCCGTGCCGGCCGCGCCGTGCTCAAGGCCCGCCGTCGGAAGGGTCGCCAGCGCCTCAGCGCGTGATCCACCGGATCACGGAGCGACGCGACTTCGAGCGTCTCCGTGGTGGTCGTCGAGCTTCCGGTGGCTTCGTCTGGATTCGGTTTCTCGCCGACGACGACTGCACACCGCCTCGAGTCGCCTTCGCGATCGGCCGCCAGAACGGCAGTGCAGTCCGTCGCAACCGGATCCGGCGCCGGCTCCGCGCGGTGATGGCGTCGTCCGACGTCGAGCTGCCACCCGGGCTGTATCTGCTGGGTTGGCGTCACCGCGGTGACGAGCCGAGGTTCGATGACCTCGTCGTGGACGTGGAACGAACCGTTCGCCGCGCCACACGTTCCTGACCTGATGTCGTCGCTCGTCACCCGCCCGCTGATCGCCGCGATTCGTGGCTATCAGCGTCTGCCGCGCCTGCGGCCGCCGGTGTGTCGGTTCGATCCGACATGCTCGTCGTATGCGGTGACGGCGCTGCAGACACACGGACTTCTGCGAGGATCGTGGTTGGCGCTTCGTCGCGTCGGTCGCTGCCATCCCTGGGGTCCGACCGGATGGGATCCTGTCCCCGGATCCCCCGATGACACTGAACTTCCGGGCGACACCCGGAGAAAGGCCCAGTTGATCGATGGGTAGCTTGCTCGACGCGGTGTACAGCGGCATAGCCGCGCTGCTGGCGTTCTGTTACTCGATCGTCGGCGACTACGCGCTGGCGATCGCGATGTTCACGCTGATCATCATGCTGGTGTTCACGCCGCTGACGCTCAAGAGCACCCGCTCGATGATGGCGATGCAGCGGCTGCAGCCCGAGATGAAGCGGTTGCAGACCAAGTACAAGGACGACCGTCAGACCCTCAACGAGGAGATGATGGCCCTGTACCAGCGCGAGGGGGTCAACCCGCTGGGTGGCTGCCTCCCGCTGTTGATCCAGATGCCGATCTTCCTGGTGTTGTTCCAGGTGCTGCGCGGTCTGACCCGCACCGGCGACGACGGCGTCAACTTCGACCCGAAGTACCTCGACGAGGGCACGGATCTCTACACGAGCCTGACCAACGCCGGCGGCGAGATGGTGTCGTTCGGTGTCGACTTGGCCCGGCAGGCCAACGACGTCGTCCGCGACGACCTCGTCACCTCGATTCCGTACCTGATCCTGGTCGGCATCACCGCGGTCACGTCGTGGTACCAGCAGCGTCAGATGGCCGCTCGCCGAGCGAACTCCGGACCGCTGTCGCCGCAGGCCCAGCAGCAGCAGGCGATCCTCAAGTTCCTGCCGTGGATGCTGCCGGTCTTCGCGTTCTTCATGCCGGCAGGCCTGGTCGTCTACTTCATCGTGTCGAACCTCTATCGGGTGGGCCAGCAGGCCTACATCCACAGGACCATGCCCGCACCGGGAGAGCTCGTCATCGACGACGACGACGATGATGACGAGGAGCCTGCACGGCCGTCGAGCCGCCGAACGCCACGTGAGCGTCCGGAGCGCTCGGCTTCCTCCGGTGATCGTCCACGTCCGCGTCCACGCAGCCGGTCGGGCCAGTCGAACGACCGGTCAGACCGTGCGACACCACGCCCTGCGTCCCGGCGTGCAAGCGGAGGTCGCCCCGCTCCGACGTCACGCACCGGTGGACCCACCGGAGCGAATCGTCCGGCGAACAAGAAGAAGCGCAAGAAGCGATGATGGGAGTCCACTGATGGAGTGGGTCGAGATCGTCGCCGACAGCGTCGACCAGGCGATCGAACGGGCCGCCGATGTCTTCGGCGTGGCGCTGGACGACGTGGAATACGAGGTGCTGGACCAGCCGGTCACCAGCCGATTCGGTCGCCGTCGCCCGGCTCGGGTGCGTGCCCGGCTGCGCCCGGTCACGCCCACGCCGAAGGTGGATCGGCGTGATCGGCGTCGTGCTTCGAAATCCGCAGCCAAGGGCGGTCGCGGTCGGGGTCGTTCGCGCCAGGAGAAGTCATCCAGCAAGAAGAAGGACGCTGGTGAGTCGCCGTCGAACGGTCGGCGTCGCCAGCGTTCCCGCAGTGGTGGACAGAAGAAGTCAGCAGCCGCGGCACCTGCGAAGGGCAGTGCGACGGGGGACTCCTCCCCGGCACCTGCCGGTCGTAAGCGTGTCCGCAAGCTCTGAGCACGTTGTTTCCGATACAAGGACGGACAGATGAGTGAAGAAGTTTCGATGGAGGAGCAGGGCTCGATGGTCGTCGAGTTCCTCGACGGTCTGGTGGCCTCCTACGGCCTGACCGGCTCCGCCTCGGTCACGGAGATCGACGACGACGTCATCGACGTGGCGATCAACGGCGAAGGCCTCGGCGTGCTGATCGGCCCTGGCGGTCACACGCTCGGGGCGCTGGGTGAGGTCTCCAAGACCGCTCTACAGCGTCGCCTCGGCGGCAACGCCAAGTGCCGCGTCCGAGTCGACGTGGCGGGCTACCGCGAGACCCGCCGAAGCGCTCTGGTTGCGTTCACTTCGGAAGTCGCAGCGAAGGTCCGCGACACCGGCGCTCCGCACGCCCTGGAGCCCATGTCGTCGATCGACCGCAAGATCGTGCATGACGCAGTGGGCGAGCTCGACGGTGTCGGCTCGACGAGCGACGGCGAGGAGCCTCGCCGTCGTGTGGTGATCGTCCCGGCGTGAGTCGGACGTGATCACTCGCGCGGCCATCGAGGAGCAGCTCGAGCGCGCGAGACAACTTGGTTATCTGGGCGACGGCCCCGTCTCCGATCACTATGAGCATGCCCGCCGGCAGGTGGAGCAGCTCGGTGAGCTGGAAGGCGGGGTCGTCGTCGATCTGGGCTCGGGCGGGGGAGTTCCAGGCCTGGTGGTTCCAGCGCTGTTGCCGTCGGTCGAGCTGGTGCTGATCGATCGCCAGGCGCGCCGTACCGCCTTCTTGAGGTCTGCGGTCGCGGCATTGGGCCTTGCCGCCCGGGTCGAGGTCCTGACAGGGGCCGCGGAAGAGCTGGCCCATGTTGAGGGACTCCGAGGCGCCTGCGCGGCGGTGCTGGCGCGATCGTTCGGTCCCCCGCCCGTGGTGGTGGAGTGTGGTGGTGGATTCCTGGCGCCTGACGGCGTCTTGGTGGTGACGGAGCCGCCGGAGTCCGGCAGGTGGACCGACGCGCCACTCGAGCGCTTCGGACTTCGGCTGACAGAGACGTCGTCCGGGGGCAGCAGATATGCCGTGCTGCGCCGGACGGGGGAGTGGCCCGCCGATCTTCCGCGTCCTGAGCGTGTGACCCGGCGCCGACCACTCTGGTAGGAGCAGTACCGACCTGGCGCGTTCCACGTGGAACGTTGCGTGATGCCCTTCTGGTGGTTCGCACGGGGTCCAGGGGCAGCGATCTTCCGTCATGTGCGCGGCTGATGGTGTCGCGATGTCGCCATCGAGGTGCACAGGTGCCGCTTCGTCAGCTATGCAGCCGCTGCAGCTTCGTCAGCGGTGCGGCCGCTGGAGCTCAGCCGTCGTTCGGCTGCTGGAGAACAGCCGCCGTGCGGCCGACGGAGATCAGCGGCCGTCCGGCCTGGCTGCGTCGGGTGTGGCGATGTCTTCCGGTGTCGGTGTCGCTGGCGCAGCGCCATCGTGCATCCATCAGGGTGCGTGGCTTGGTGTTCGTTCGCTGATCCTGGTTTCACGTGAAACGGACCAGGGGACTGTGGTGGAGCGCGTGTGTGTCGAACGGCGCCCATCCTGTTGCACCGAGGTCCCTGCTGCGGGTCGACCGTGCCTGGCGCGGTCGACCCGCAGGGCGGGCCGATGGATGGTCTCGACCCGTCCAGAAGCTCGAGAGAACATTCCTGTGTCGTACAGGCCATGATCCTGCCGTCCTCGTCCTCCCGCCTCGGTTCCACGTGAAACACCCGCCCAGGGTGCGCCCTCGACCGTTGGTCCGACTCGCACCGGAACAATCCGCAGTCCAGACCCGGACCCAACACCCCGAGTTGCTCCCTGAGCTCCATCACCATGCTCCTGGGGGGTTCCACGTGAAACACCGAGTCAAGGGCCACCCACCAGTGGCGCACCACTCAGGCACTCCTGACGATGCGGCAACATTTCACACCGCAGGTCCTTGACCAGGCGGGGACACTTCGGCACCCTTGCGAGCTGCGTGCTGATCCGGCACGAGCGAAGCGAAAGGCGGCGACCTGTGAGCGCGCGCGTGATTGCCATCGCCAATCAGAAGGGCGGGGTGGGGAAGACCACCACTGCCGTGAACCTCTCGGCCGCCATGGCTGAGGCCGGTCAGCGAGTGCTCCTGGTCGATCTCGATCCGCAGGGCAACGCGACGACGGGTGTGGGTATCGATCCACGATCGCTGGACGGTTCGATGTATGAGGTGCTGATGGGCACCGCGACCTTGGACGACTGCATCGAGAGCACGGCGGTGCGGCACCTGTTCGTGGCGCCGGCCTCACTTGATCTTGCTGGTGCGGAAATCGAACTGGTCCCGATGTTCTCGCGTGAGATGAAGCTCAAGCAGGCCATCGCCTCGGTCGCCGACGAGTACGACGCGATCTTCATCGACTGTCCTCCGTCACTCGGCCTGCTCACGGTCAATGCGCTCGTCGCCGCCACCGAGATCCTCATCCCCATTCAGTGCGAGTACTACGCACTCGAGGGACTCGGGCAGCTGCTCGGCAACGTGAGTCTGATCCAACAGAACCTCAACCCACAGCTCGTCATCTCGGCGATCGTGCTCGTCATGTACGACGCTCGGACGAAGTTGGCAGAGCAGGTGGCAACAGAAGTGCGCAATCACTTCGGGGACAAGGTCTGCCGCACGGTGGTTCCGAGGACGGTTCGACTGTCCGAAGCCCCGTCGTTCGGTGAACCGATCACGGTGTTCGACCCGATCAGCCGTGGCGCCATTGCGTACCGCGAGCTGGCCACGGAGGTCATCAATGTCGCACGGTAGGCACAGCACAGAGGAGTGGTTCTGATGGCGCGTCAAGGAGGACTGGGCAAGGGCCTCGGGGCACTCATCCCCGCACCAGAGCACGAAGCCATGGCCGAAGGGTCGGAGGTCGGCGGAACGTACCGCGAGCTCCTCATCGACTCGGTCCGGCCCAACCAGTATCAGCCTCGAGATCACTTCGACGAGGCGGCACTCGAGTCACTGACCGCTTCGATTCGAGAACTCGGAGTGCTGCAACCGATCCTCGTTCGCGAGGATGGCGACGGCTACGAGCTGATCGCCGGCGAGCGCCGCTGGCGTTGCGCGACCCGAGCTGGCCTCACGACGATTCCCGCGATCGTTCGAGAGGTCGACGACCTGACGTCGCTCGCCCAAGCGGTGGTCGAGAACATCCATCGCCAGGACCTCGACGCGCTCGAGGAGGCGGCCGCATATCGCCAGCTCATCGACGACTTCGGTCTGACCCATGAGGAGCTCGGCGTACGCCTGGGAAAGTCTCGTGCGGCCATCAGCAACGCCCTGCGTCTCCTCCAGCTTCCAGCCGCCATCCAGCGTCACATCGTGGACGGCAAGCTGAGCGCCGGCCACGCCCGGGCCATCCTCGGCTGCCCGACCGAGGTCGACCAGCTCGAGCTCGCCGAGCAGATCGTCGCCGAGGGCTGGTCCGTCCGCGCGGCTGAGCAGGCAGTTCGTGAGCTGCTCGAGCCGACGACACCACGCCGCGATGAGCCGTCGCCTGAGGACGAGTCACCTGGTACGACGCGACCAGCCGCATTCCTGGAGCTCGAACAGATGCTGGCCGAGCACCTGTCCACACGTGTCCGCATCCAGATGGGAGCGAACAAGGGACGGCTCACGGTCGAGTTCGCCGACCTCGACGATCTGGAACGCCTGTATCGGCTGATCCAGGCCTGAACCCCAGCTCAAGGACGCGACGTGCGGCAACAGCGCGCGCGTGGCGCGCGAGCCGTGACACCACTCGCGCGATGAGCTTCAACCCTCACGCGCGACTTGAGTAATGCACACAGTGTGCACAAACCTGTGGACAAGTTGGTCTCAGTCGCTGATCAGTTCGCTGATCCAGGTGGACAACGAGGCGCTGAGTGCCGACCCCACCTCCGGGGCACGTCGCACGAGGAGCGCAGCGTCGTCGAAGCGGCACACGATGGCCGGTGCGCGCGTCTCTCGCAGCACGGGGTGGCGCAGGCCACGGACGTCGAGCGGGCCCATCGCTGGGGACAGAGCTCGTGCCGCGCACTCGGCCAAGCGGCGGCCCGCGTCGGAGGAGACTCCCGGGGCAGCGAAGTAGGCGATGCCGGGAGCGCCCGAGGTCACCTCGATCGCGACGATGGCGTCGGCCTGTGCGTTGTTCGCCTGCGTGGCGTGCTGAGACCAGTCCGGGTGGTGGATCGTCAGCACGGAGGCACCGTGCTGGATCAACGAGCGGCGACAGGACGCCGTGACCGAGTCGAGCCCACCGCGCTCACCGACGACGACGAGGCGGTCGCGGAGCCCGGCTGTGCCTGCTCGGACACGCTCGGTCTCACGCAACGAGACCACGTTCAGGCTGTCGGCTCCCGACCGCGGGGACAGGCGACGGAACGCCGTGACGGTGTCGCGCCCGCAGATGCCGTCCGGTGTCAGGCCGACGTTGCGCTGGAAGTCCTTGAGCGCCGTCTCGGTGTCGGGACCGAGGATGCCGTCGACTCGACCGCAGTCGAAGCCGAGCACGCCCAGCCGGCGTTGTAGCTCGGCCACGTCGTCGCCGCGGACCATGGGGGAGCTGAGGTACAGCAGCCGATCACCGAGCGAGTAGCTGGCGTCGACGAGCGCGCTCCAGGTCTGCGCGCCGCAGATGCCGTCGTCGTCGAGGTTGGCGTCCTGTTGGAACCGGATCAGTGCGGATCTGGTGACAGCGCCGAAAACGCCGTCAGCCGGCCCCACGTAATACGCGAGGCCGGCAAGGCGTCGTTGAACGTCGACGACGTGGTCGCCGCGACTCCCGACTCCGAACGGACGGACTAGGGGAGAAATTCCTCGATCTCCGCGAGCAGCGCGCCCTTGGGCTTCGCGCCCACCAGACGCTTGGCGGGCTCGCCACCGTTGAACACGATGAGCGTCGGGATGCTGAGCACCTCGAACTGGCGAGCGATGTCGGGGTTGTCGTCGACGTTCACCTTCGCGACCGTGAGCTTCTCGGCGTTCTCCTCGGCGATCTCATCGAGGATCGGCGCGATGGCCTTGCACGGTCCACACCACTCGGCCCAGAAGTCGACGAGCACCGGGGTGTCCGACGAGCTGATGGTCTCGGAGAAGGTGGCGTCGGTGAGGTGGGTGATCTGTGCGCCCATGTTCGTCACTCCTTGTAGGCGTTCATGAAGAGAAACCGTCTCGCTCGGACGCGAATTCCCGACCGGACGAGTCGGGAATGTCCGCGCAGATCACGGCGTGCGCTTCGTCCAGGTGAAGAGGCCGGCGATCAGGAAGATCGTGCCGAGCAGCAGATAGGCCGCCCAGACGTCACCAGGCAGGTAGGCGTTCACCAGGCGGATCAAGCCGATCACCAGCAAGAAGAGCAACATGATGCCCATCACTGCAGCGACGATGCCGTAGACGACGGCCCGCAGCACCTTGAGCAACGGGCCGGTCGTCTTGACCTTCACGTTGTCCACCAACGTCACGAAGCGTTCGGTGGCGTCGGCGCCCCAGTCGGGCGTGGTGGTCGTGACGTCGTCAGCCATGGCGTGAGAGCCTACCGCCACCCGCCAGGCGAATCAGCCGTCCGTCGGTGTGGCCAGCCGGAGCTCGCACGACGGGTGGGTGAACTCGACGATCCAGACGGCCTCGAAGTCGTCCATGACGGCGACCACGACGAGGCGCTCGTCCTCACCGAGGTCGACTTCGTCGAGCAGCACGCCCTGGCTCCACGGCCGATCGGGCAGATCGAACTGCTCGACGCACTCCTCGAACCTGGGGTCCAGGGGCCCGTCGGGAACGATCGCCTCCAAGGGCAGCGCGTCGGCCGTCGCCATGTCAGCTTCGGCCATGACGGCTTCGTCTGCGGCCACCACCGCGCTCTCCGTCGCTGCCTGCGCGGCATCGGCGGCTTCTGGTGCGACCCCGGTCGAGGCCTGTGCACGCTCCTCGATGCTCTCGACCGCTGCCTCGTCGGCGGCCGCGGACTCCGCGGCTGCGTCGGACTCCACGGTGAAGTCCGCCGCCTCGGCGGCATCATCCGCGGAATCCGCGACGAGCGCCCCGTCACCACCGCCGAGCGACAGTGCGCCACCGACACCGGCGACGGCGAGCGCCGCGGCCGCAGCCGCACCGGCCCAGCGGCCGCGTCGTCGGCCACGGGCCATCGACACCACCGTGCCCCCGGTGGCGACGTCGGCGGTCGACGGCGCTTGGGCGTCGAACGCGTCCAGGGCAGCTGCGAGGTGTGCGCCACGGATGTCCACGGGAACTGCCGGAGCCGGCTCGCGGATGGCATCACGCATCGTGACGAGGTCCTCGAACCTGGCGACGAGCTGGTCGTCGGCGATCACCGCTGCGAGCGCGTCGGGGTCACCTGCGAGCGCATCTTCGAGGAGGAGCTCGTTCGCCGTTGCGGCGTCGTCGTCGTGGGTGTCAGACATCGGCATCTCGTTGGACGTCGGTGGAGGGGGATTCGGTTCCCAGGATCTGGGCGAGCGCGCGTCGCCCGCGTGCGATGCGTGACTTCACGGTTCCCGGCGGCACACCCAACTGCTCCGAGATCTGGCGGTAGTCGAGATCATGCACATCGCGAAGGACGAGTGGCACCCGGTAGACCTCGTCGACCTGTTGGAGCGCCGCGGACATCGCATCGAGTTCGAGCACGCGGTCACCGTGATCGGCGGTCGTGGCGGCACCCCGGTCCAGCACTGCATCGTCGACCGGCTCAGGCCGCCGGCCGCGGCGTCGTAGTTCGTCCAGGCATGCGTTGCTGGCGACCCGGTACGACCAGGTCGCGAACGTCGAACGCCCGTCGAAGCGGTCGAGGCGGCGCACGATCGTGATCAGTGCTTCCTGGGTGGCGTCGAGCGCGTCGGCGTCGTTGCGCGCCATACGTCGACACAGCGTGTGGATCCGGTCGTAGTGCCGACGCAGCAGGTCGTCCATCGCAGCCCGGTCCCCGTTGCGGGCGGCCGCGACCAGCGCTGCGTCAGGATCCTCCATCGACTCCACCATACGACGGGCCGTCGTCACCTTCGGGTTGCCCGGGGCCCGATGGAGTGAGTGGGTTCAGGCGATGTCGCTGCCCGTGAGGTCGATGTCCGTGATGATGACTCGGTGTTCGGGACCCTCGCCGAGACGCGTGATCCACAGCAGCAGCGATGCCGGTGTCGTCAGGTCGACGAGGTCGTCGAGCACGACGTCGGCCTGGATGTCGGTGACCGTCACGAGCGGGTCGCCCCAGTCGTCCACCACTGCGGCACGCTCCTGCGACGCGTACAGCTCGAACGACCATCCCCGGCTCGGGCTTCGCACCACGAGCTCTCGGAGCGTTGCGGCGTCATCGATCTCGAGGACCAAGCCGACGCCGGTCTTCAGATTCCCGAACTCCGCCGTCGTGTACCACTCGGTCTGCCAGCCGCGCGATGGGTCACCGTCGTTGACCAGCGGCAGTCGGCTCGGGTTCTCGGAGCCGTCGCCGCCCGGATCGAAGTCAATGAGCCGAGCGATCTCGACCGACCGGGTGTCGATCACGACGGTCGTGGAGGCCGTGCTCGTCGAGGTCGAGGTGGTCGTCGTGTTCTCACGTACGGGCGGGCCGGAGAGTCCGACGGCGTCGCGCGCGTTGTCGATGATGTTGCGGCCGGTCTCGGTGCGTCCGAGGGCGGTGCCGATCAACACCAGCAGACCGCCGATGCACAACACGGCGAGCGCTGGGACGAGCCACTTGCGCTCGGCGGCGAACGACGCCGGCCGAGCCGCAGCGCTGCTCGTCGTTCGGAGCGCTCGCACGAACTCTCCGGCCGAGGAGAAGCGCCCGCCCTCCAGCGCGTCGTCGATCGGCCCGGCGAACGACGCCGGGAGCGACGGGTCGATCTCGACCGTGCCCGCCGACAGATGCGGGGGTCGACCGACGACGAGCTCGTGCACCAGTGCCGCCAACGCGGCGATGTCCCCTCGCACCGTCTCGTCGGCGAAGGCGTCGACGTCGCCACCGGTGCCGATGTCGTTCACGACGATCCGGCCGTCGTCGGTCTCCGCGATGCTCGAGAGCGTCAGACCGCCGTGGGTCACGCCGTCGTCGTGGCAGGCGTCGATCGCGTCGGCGACCTTCGCAGCGACATCGACCGCCTCGGCGGTGCCGAGGGTCGATCCGGCACGCACCTGTGTCCGGTAGTCGCGTTCGTGCGTGTGCTCGAGCACGACACCGAGTCGATCGCCTTGGATGACGTCGTACACCCGTGCGACACCGGGGTGATCGACTCTCGCCGCTTCCCGGAGCCGTTGGGCGAGTCGGTCTCGTAGCTCTGCGTCGCTGGCGAGGTCGTCGCGCAGGACGTGGACGACCACGGGTCGTTCGAGCCGCCGGTCGTAGGCGGACCACGAGGAGGTCAGCCGGCCGGTGCGGCGCGCCGCACCGAGGTCATAGCGGTCGCCAGGGAGCGCCGGGGGTTCCACCCGTGCCACTACCTGAGCGGTGCCGTCGTCGGATCGAGGTCGGTTCAGGCCGGGACCTGGAACGTCACACCGATGACGCCGGTGCCGGCGTGTGCACCGATGATGGCGCCGATGTCGCCGACGACGATCTCGCCGTCGTAGATGCCCTTCAGGCGACCCATGAAGTCGTCGAGGTCGTCGCACTGGGCGTGCATGACGGACAGGCGCTCGATGGGCCCGGCGTTGGCGACCGTGTCCACCAGGAAGGTGAGGGCACGAGCGCGAGTGCGCTGCCGGCCGTTCGGTTCGACGACGCCTTCGCGCACCTCGATCATCGGCTTGATGGAGAGCAAGCTGCCCACGAGCGAGGCGGCACCACCGATGCGGCCGCCCTTCTTCAGGTTCTCGAGCGTGTCGAGTGCTGCGTGCACCCGCGTCCGCGAGGCCATGTCCCGTGCGGAGGCGGCGACGGTGGCAGCATCGGCGCCTGCTTCGGCTGCTTCGGCTGCGGCGAGCACGATCGATCCGAGACCCATCGACACGGTTCGCGAGTCGACGATCTCGATGGTGGCGTCGGTCATCGACTTGGCGGCTGCGTCGGCGGCCTGGATGGTCGCGGACAGATCGCCGGACAGGTTGATGCAGACGACCTCGTCGTAGTCACCGTCGAGGGCTGCGCGGAAGGTCGTCTCGAACGCGCCGGGGGAGGGGGCCGCGGTCTCTGGCAGCACGTCGGAGCTGTGGCAGCGGGCCCAGAACTCGTCGACGGACAGGTCGATGCGGTCGACGAACTCTTCGTCACCGAATCGGACGGACAACGACACGATCGAGATGTCGTACTTCTCGACGAGAGCTTCGGGCAGGTCGCACGCGCTGTCGGTGACGATCTTGACGGTCATGTTGTTCCTCGGAGGCTCGATGGGCGGTCGGTCTCGGTGACGGATGGACGCTAGTTGGTGCGCTGGGTGTCTGCCGACCCGCGCCGGAGGAGTCGGCGGGCGACCCGGATGTCTTGGCGCGCAGCGAGCGCCACGTAGGCGAGACCCGACGGCAGGAGCAGTGCGACGGCGGCCACGATGTCGGGGAGCGGTCGGATGAGCGGCAACGTCACGAGCATCATGAGGGCGGCGACCAGGGTCGGCAGCACGAGTCGCCGCCACTGTTCACCGCTCACGTGATCTCGCCGCAGCATGGCTCGCAGGTACATGCGCAACAGGACGGCTTCGGTCCATGCGCCGACAGTCGCTCCGAGAGCGAGACCGGCAGCCCCGAGCCGCAGTGGTCGCGATGCGTCACCGCGGATCTCGGCAGCGAGGGGTTCGAGTGGTGCCAGCAACTGGTTCAGGCCGCTGATCGAGCTGTCGTACACGAACAGCTGGTCGGCCTGGAACATGAACGCGACGGACACGACGGCCGAGACGAGGTAGCGCGTCACCGCGACGCGTGCAGGGGTCTGGGTGTCACCGAGTGCGTAGAACGTGTTCTGCATCACGCGCGAACCGCCGATCGCGAGCAGACCCAACGCGTACACGGCGAGCACGATCGCAATGAGCAGTTGCGCGTCGTCGTCGAACCGCGAGCCCGGCACCAGGGAGAAGATGGCGCCGACCACATCACGGCCGGCCAGGACATAGGCGACCGTCGTGAACGCCATCCAGAACGTGACGGTCTCGAGCGCGCGTTCGAGCCGTTCGGCGAGACGATCGACGTCACCACCCAGCCGGCTCATCTCCGGGAGCTCGGCTGCTGCGACGCTCATGGCGAACAGCGAGATCGGCAGCAGATACAGCACCTGCGCGGTCCCGATGGCCGCGATCGCGCCGACCGCGAGCAGCGATGCGAGGGCGATGTCGACGAACGCCGACACCTGCGCCGAGCCGCGGCCGATGACGACGGGACCCAGTCGGCGCAGGACGTCGCGGAACGCCGGGTCGTCGAAGGCGACGCCGCCGCGGCCGAGGTGCGGGTTCACGCGACGCAGTGCCGGAAGCTGGACCACGAACTGTGCGACGGATCCGGCGGTGACTGCCCAGGCCACCCGGACGGCGAGATCCTCTTCGAGCAAGCCGGTGCCTGCCGCCAGGACGATCGCGATCTGGGTGAGGTTCCAGACGACCGGTGCGGCGTAGGGCACGAAGAAGCTGCGGTGGCTGTTGAGGACGCCGAGGCTCCATGCCGACAGCACGAGCATCGCGACACCCGGCGTCATGATCTGCATCAGCTCGGCCGTCAGCTCGACGCGTTCGTCATCGAGGCCGAAGCCGATGACGCGTGTCAGCGGTTCGGCGAGCAGTACGCCGAGCACGACGAAAGGGGTGACGACCGCGAAGAGGAACACGAACATCGTGTTCGCCAGGCGAGCCGCTGCCGTCTCGTCCTCGTCGGCCATCGTGGAGTACACGGGGATGAACGACGCCGACAGGACGCCTTCACCGAGCAGGTTCTGCAGGAGGTTCGGGATGCGGAGCGCGTTGGTGAACGAGCCACCTGCCGGTCCGATGCCGAGCCTGCCGCGGACGAGCGCTTCACGCACGAGCCCGGTCAGGCGCGAGAGGGCGATGCCCGCGGCGACGGTGATGCTGCCGGATCGCTTCATCTCGTGGGCTCCGGCGGACGCTCGACGGTCATGCTGCGGCGCGCCGACGCCGACTGGAACGCAGCAGCTCTCGACCCCACCACATGATGAGGACCGCTGCCGCGCCGATCGAGATGATGATGCCGATCCCCGAGGGCGCCGTCGAGCGCATGGTGAGGTCGACCGTGCCGAGCGAGAGTCCGCCGTCGGGCGACAGCAGCTCGATGCGCAGCGGGAACGATCCGGAGGCGATCGCCTCGACCTGCACCTCCCGCGAGGTGACGGCCTGGGGTTCGAGGACGAGGGTGAGGCTCTCGCCGTCGGCGAACTCGTTGAACAATGCCTTGTCGGTGATGAAACGGGCTTCGATCCGCATCGGATAGTCGGCGTTGTTCTGGAACGAGAACGGATACGTGGCGGTGCGCGACGTGAGGTTCACCGAGCCGAGCGGTGGCGGCTTGATGGCTTGGAGCTCGATGTTGATGCGGTCGACGACGCGCTGGGCGATGAGTGCCCGGTCGTCACCGCCGACACCCAGGCCGAGGCTGTACAGCAACGTCTCGGCCTGCGGGTCGTGGAGCAGCCCTGCGTCGTCCTCGCTGATCATGGAGCGGTACGCGGCGAGCACTCGTTCGGCCTCGCGGAAGGCGCTGATGTCGCCGTCGAGTCGTTCGACGACGCCGTCGTCGCCGAGGTCGAGGGTCAGTGGCCGGCCCGTGGTGGTGACGACCGTCGGGGTGGAGAAGGCGGTCGAGGCGAAGCCGATGTCGAGCAGTGGCCGTGAGTCGTCGAGGCCGTCGAGCAGTGTCGTCAGGAAGGCGGGGTCGGCGCCCTCACCGGTCCGGTAGCTGAGCACCGTCGACGTCGGCCGGTCTGCGGTGATCGCGATCGTGGCCAACTCGGCGAGCAGCCGATGTGCCGTCAGCACGGGCTGCTCCGGGTCGGCGTCTGCGAACCGCGGCGGGATGACGATCAGGTCGATCGGACCGGAGGTGGTCTCGGCTTCGACAGGTGCGTCGAACGTCCTGGCATCGTCGACGACGACGAGATCACGCACCCCGCGGTCTCGCCACACGCCGGCGACCTGGCGGTCGACCCAATCGTCGGACAGTTGAAGGGTCTGGCGGGCGGTCGTCTCTCCGAATGACTCGAGCGAGGCGATGCCCTGCTCGAACAGTTCGGCTGCGGACTCACTGAGTCCTTCCGTGGCGAGGGCGGCTTCGTCGACCGGCACGTACGGCGTCGCCACGAGCTCCACGTTGCCGGAACGGACGCGGGTGCGGAGCTGACGAATGCGTGGGTCGTTCGCCGAGTCGTCGAGGAGGCGACCGTTGACCGCCACCGTGATCGGGATGTCGGGGTGATCGATCGCTGCGTCGATCCAGCGCGCTGCTGCGTCGTCGGTGTCGATGTCTCCTGCGGGCCCGGCCACGGGGCGGACGTCGAAGGCGACCGCGACGGCGACCGTCGACGTGGCGGGTGTCGCCGGTGCGATGACGAGGTGGGTGAGCAGCTCGGCGAGGTTGGTGCCGTCGGCGCTGTCGATCGCCACGGTGACCGGATAGACGCCTGGGTCGACGAGCCCGAGACCCTCGAGCCCGATCGGCATGGTGATGGTGTG
>JAHDHM010000414.1:351-3206 GCA_020631315.1 Acidimicrobiales bacterium | reverse complement strand
GGACAGGATGGTGAGCGTGGAGCACGGCGCAATTGCCGGAGCGTGCCGCTACACCGATGGCGCGTGGGGGTTCTGGGGTGATGACGGCTTCGTCGTCGTGGTGCAGCCGTCAGACTTCGACGCCACCGCGGAGGTCCAGCGGTTCGCCGACCGCCTTCCCGCCGAGTTGGTCGCCGACCGCGGGCGACCCTTCCGAACACCGGACGAGCAAGCGGCGCTCGAACCGCAGGAGGCGCCGAAACAGAGCCTCCGGGAGAAGTTGCGCTCCCGAAAGGCCGAGAATGCGCGGAAGCGTCACGAACAGCAAATCGTCCCCGTGGACGAGAAACTGCACGAGCCGGAGTGGGATGACCATCTGGGGCATCCGGGTGCCATCGCGTTCGCGAGATCGATCATCGCCGCGGACTGGACCGAGGCGGCTCGCCATTTCGACGACCAGGAGACCGAAGCCGACCGGCAGCACCTTCTCCATGTTGCGAGCAGGATCGGCGGCACACCCGAGGTGATCTCGCCGTGGATTGAACGCGCGGAGGGCGCTGGCCTGCCATTGCTCGTGCGCGGCGTCATCGGGGTCCGCTGGGCCTGGCATGCACGGACCGCCGCCACGTCAGATCGGGTGTCCTCAGCGATGGCCGACGAGTTTCACGGACGACTCCGCGCTGCCGAGCGCGACCTCTTCGCCGCGACGGCGGAGCTGCCCGACAGTCCGCTCCCTTGGACCGAACTCCTGGCGTGTGGCCGCGGGTTGGGCATTCCGAAGGCTGAACTGGACGACCGCTACGTCGCACACGTCGAGCGGGGCGCAACGCTCGCCGGCCACATGGCCTACCACCAAGGCGTCTGCACGAAGTGGGGTGGTTCAAATGAGGAGATGTGGCAACACGCGGCTTGGCTCGTGGAACAGGAACCGGGGGGTTCGACGATGTTGGGCGTCGCCACCATTGCGTTCGCCGAGCACGCCATCCAGCTCGGTCGCAACCTCGAACCGGCAGAGTTGATGTCCCGCATCGGCAAGGCGCCGCTACTGACCGAGGCCGCCAGGAAGTCGTATGGACACGCCGACTTCCCGGTCCACCGCATCGACGCTGCATCGACCCTGAGCCAGTTCTTCACCTACTGCTGGCTGACTCGGCAGTTCGACGTGGCCGCGTCGCTCATTCCGATGATTGGCGACCGGTTCAGCTCGTTCCCCATGGTCTACTTCTCGCAGGGCAACTGGGCGTTGCTACGCAACCAGGTGACCCGGTCGAGCGCCTGATCAGACCGCCATGCGTCAACGACGAGCGGTACCGTCGCGCCGGTGAGCGCTCCTGATTCGAAACCCTGCGTGGTGTGCGGCCGCACGATCACCTGGCGGAAGAAATGGGCGCGCAATTGGGGCGACGTGAAGTACTGCAGCGACGCGTGTCGGCGACAGAAGCTGCGGCCGGTCGACCACGACCTCTCTGCGGCCATCCTCGAACTCCTCGATCAGCGGAAGGTCGGCGCCACGATCTGCCCCTCGGAAGCAGCCCGAGCCGTCGCCCGTCATCACGGGCTCGAGGACGACGGCTGGCGGGACCTGATGGAACCGTCCCGACGCGCTGCCCGCCGCCTCGTTGCCGACGAGATGGTCGTCATCACCCAGAAGGGCCACGTCGTCGACCCGTCGACCGCCAAGGGCCCGATCCGCATCCGCCGACGTTGACGCGGCCGATGGAACGGGGCCGTCACGCCACCATCTCGAGCACGGTTGCGGGCCGGTCTCGACGAGCGCGTATCACCACGACGAGGTCCGCCATGTCGTTGATGTCGCCACGAAACGGCGCAGCCAGCCAGGGTCCGACTCGTTCGAGCTCGACCGGCGATGCCGACACCACACGATCGACGCGGACATCGCTCCATCCCGACGCTTCGAACGCATCCCGATACTGCGCGGTGCGATAGCGATTCGGGATGCCGGCGAACCGCAGCGCCCGATACAGACCCTCGGGTACCCGGTAGATGTTGAGCGGGTCCTGCGTACGAAGTGCACGGGTGTGAGTCATCAGATCGATCTCGACCCCGAGCTCCGCATCGGGCGCGAGCAGCAAGTCGAGCTGGCCGATCGTGCGAACCGGGTCGGTGAAGTGTTCGAACGCAGCCTGGCTCCACACGTGATCGAACGTAAGCCCCGCCAGCCGGCGGAGGTCGAAATCGTCGAGCACGTGGTAGCGCAACGCACCGCGGTTCAGCTGCCGCAGTGCCGACTCGGCCCGCACGACCGACAGGCCCTCCTCGGCCATTCGTTCGAACAGCCGTGCGTACAGCGCATGATGCTCACCGGCTGCAAGTGGGTTGATGTCGACCGCGTCGTAGCTACGCGCCCCGAGGCCGAGCAGGATCAGCCCAACGCAGAGATTGTCCCCCGGCCCGAGCTCCAAGATCCGACGACCTTGCACATCGGTGCTGGATGCCCACGAGCGCATCTTGTCGACAGTCGCGAAGGAGTAGTCGACGACCGCGTCGATCCGATCGTTCCCGTATGGCCGGGGACTTCGGTAACCGCCGATCGAGTAGCGAACCTTGTTGGCCGCCAACGCGCCCACTCCCAATGCCGAGAGGTGAAGCTGCTGTCCGATGTGCCGCGCCGTGTGTGTGATCTCGCCCATGCGGCCATTGATGGCGCGCCCGATGCAACGGTCGCGCAACACGAGGTTGGCAGCGGTGACGGCAGACGCGCGGAACCGGGCACATGCTCGCCACTGCAACATGTGCCCGGTCCACCGCCGCCGGTGTGGTTGACGACTCCGCCGCCGTCACCGCCGCCACGCACAACGTGGCACCGGACGCGCAACGGCCGCGCAACGCCCTCGTTCAGCCGTGTCCGGTGTCCC
>JAHDHM010000414.1:0-341 GCA_020631315.1 Acidimicrobiales bacterium | reverse complement strand
AGCCCAGCCCGGCGGCCAGCGACGTCGCCTCGGCCCGGCGGTCGGCATCGCCGTACGTGCGAGCGAGCTCAAGGCGGACCGCAATTCGCCAACCACGAACCTCGTGACGGTCAACCAGGTCGATGGCGTCCTGGAAGTGGGGACCCTCGGGACCTTCGCCCGAGAGGAACCCGAGCGCCATGTCGACCGGGCCGAGGCACGCGAACCCACCGCCGACGACGGCGAGCGAGGAACGAAGAGGAAGGAGGCGACGGTGGATGGACGCGCTTCGGGGGTCCTCGTGGCGCAACACCCGACTGACGAGGAGCAGCGCGGCGCAGCCGGCAAACGACTCGTGGGCG
>JAHDHM010000018.1:2505-19932 GCA_020631315.1 Acidimicrobiales bacterium | reverse complement strand
GGGCTCGCGCCCTTCGGGCCCTCACCTCGCTGAGTTGTAGCAGCGGCTCAGGCGACCCAGGCGCCGTCGCGGGTGAACATGCCGCGCTTCCAGCGGCGGGGCGTCAGGATCAGGGCTCGGGGGTAGTCCTCGAACATCCACCGGGCGAAGTTGCGTCGCGTCCAGTCGTTGGCGTCGATGGTGCCGAGCGCGGCTTCGGTGCGCCGCGGGCTGCGCAGCACCGAGGACAGCGCGGCGGCGAATCGGTGATCGGTCGACAGTGCGGCCCGAGCCGTTCGCTCGTAGGTCGATGCGGCCCGGCCCGGCTGCAGGGCTCCGGCACCGATGATGGCGTCGGCGGCGAGCATTCCGGTCTCGAGCGCCTGCCCGATGCCCTCGCCGGTCATCGGGTCGGTGGCCGTGGCGGCGTCGCCGACGAAGAACGTGCGGGGGCCGACCAGTCCGATCTCGGGGAGACGGGCGGGAATGGGCCACGCACGATGCGGACCCTCGGCCTCGTGCTCGCCGAGGACACGAGCGATGTGCGGTCGTTCGAGCAAGTCACGCCACAGTGCGGCGAGCGCGGCGCCCGACATGGATTCGCCTCGGACGATGCCGAAGCCGACGTTCACCACACCTCCGGGCAGCGGGAACGACCAGGCGTAACCGGGCAGCAGGTCGGGTTCGAACCACACCCAGAGTCGGCGGGATTCGGGCCCGTCAGCGCGGCGGTACTGGCGGAACGCGTGCCACTCGCCGCGGTAGCCGTCGACGTTCAGGCCCAGTGCCTTGCGGGTGGGTGACCACATGCCGTCGGCGCCGATCACGTACCGGGCCCGAACGGTGTCGTCGCCGAGGACCACGTCGACGTGGTCTTCCGACGGGACGATGTCGGTCATCGCGGTGTTCTCGAGCACCTCGGCGCCGCGGGCGCGGGCGAGATCGATCAGCGCCGCGTCGAGGTCGGTCCGACGGGCCACCGCGGCGTAGGCGCCGGCATCACGCGGCAACGGCAGCGTCATCTCCCGACCGTTCGGCGACCGCAGGTACACGTCGTCGACCGGGAACCACGACGCCACGGTCCCCGGGTCGAAGTCCAGCTCTTCGAGGAGTCGTAACGCCAGGGTGGTGAGGCCGTCGCCACAGCACTTGTCTCGGGGGAACGACGCCTTGTCGACCACCAGGGCCGACCGCCCGGCGTCGGCCAGACGGATGGCAGCGGCAGCACCGGCGGGGCCGCCACCGACGATCAGGACGTCGACGTCATCTCGCTTCGTCACGGCGACGAGGCTAGGGGTGTCCCGGCACTGCGCCGAACCCTCGACGACGTCGTATCCGTCACGCAGGTCGGACGTCGCCGCTTCCGCTCGTCGACCACCGCGACGCGGCCTCGGTCACAGCGCCGGGTGTGCGCGGATCGGTGTGGCGGAAGGTCGCCGTCGCGGCGTCGGAGGTGAGATCGATCACGACGTGTCCGTGGTGCTGGGTGTCGAAGTACTCGACGTCGTCGAGCGTCGGCACCGTCAGCTCCAGCCCGAGCGCGACACGGTCGTCCAGCGCAGCCGACACGCTCGGGGTGACGAACTCCGCCACAGCACGCGAGGAGGTCCGAACGGTGTTGACGGCCCCGAGGTGGACGTCGCCGGACAGGACGACAGCGGGGCGATCACCCAACGACGAGAGAAGTCGTTCACGTGCGACCGGGTAGCCGTCCCACTGATCGTGGTTCAGGCCGGTCAGGCCGGCGACCTCGACGACCCAGTCGGCCATCACCGTTGCCTGGGCCAGTACGACCCAGCCGGCCGACGCGGCGACCTGCTGGTCGACCCAGCGTTCCTGGTCGGCGCCGAGCATCGTCCGATCGGTGTCCAGGTCATCGCAGCGTTCGATGGCGGGCAGCCCGTCGAGCGGTTCACAGACCTGCGCGTCGCGGAACTGGCGTCCGTCGAGGACGAGCACGGTGCCCAGGGAGCCGAAGCCGATGGTGCGTTGGATCGCGAGGTTGCCGTCGGCGGGCGGCGGCAGGCGGGTCGGCTGGTGCTCCCACCACGCCTGATACGCAGCGTCGCGCAGGTCACTGAACCAGTCGACGGGCACGCCTCCGTAAGGCGCATCGCCGGCGTAGTTCGAACGGACCTCGTTGTCGTCCCAGGTGGCGACGTAGGGCAACGAGCCGAGGGCCGCTTGGAACTCCTGGTCGGTCCGGTAGAGCGCCCACCGGCGGCGGAACGAGTCGAGGTCGCCGGGTATCCCGTCAGGGTGCCGGCGAATGCCACGCAGCCCGTCTCTGCCGTAGATCGCGTCGCCGAGCTGGAGTGCGATGTCCGGATCGTCGGTGACGACGCCCTGCCATGCGGTGAAGTAGCCGTCCTCCCAGTGCTGACACGAGGTGATGGCGAGGCGCATCGATGCCGGATCGACCGGCAGGGTCCACGTGCGTCCGATGGGTGACCGCTGTCCGAGTGCATCGAAGGCGAAGAAGTAGGTGGTGTCGGGCTCGAGGTCGTGGAGCACGAGATGCACGGAGTGGCCGTGGGCGACGGGTGCGCTGGCATCGACCGCTCGCACGATGTCGGTCAGGTCGGCGTCGCGTGCGACGGTGCAGGTGACGCCGAGGTCCCCGTCGCCGCGTGTCGAGACGCCGTCGTCGCCCACGAGCCGGGTCCACAGTGCAACGGACGTGGTGCTGGGGTCGCCACTGGCCACCCCGAGCGAGAACGGCGCCGTGCCGAACTCGGGACGATGCGCTGGGCGGTCCACCCGGGCCGCCGTGGTGCTCGTCACCTCGGCGGTCGTGCTCACCTCGGTGGTGGGCACTGCCGAGCTCGTCGGCGTCGCCGAGGTGGAGGTCGTCGGCACAGACGCCGAGTCGCCGTCACCGGCCGTGCAGGCGGTGACCGTGGCAGCGGCGCCGGCGAGGAGGAATGCCCGCCGGTCCACGTCAGCCGCCTGCGGCGGTCGTGGTCGTGGTCGCTGCCGTCGTGGTGGTCGTGGCCGCGGTCGTGGTGGTCGTGGCCGCAGTCGTGGTGGTCGTCGCCGTGGTGGTCGGGGTGGTGTCGGCCGCGGTCGTCGTCGTGGTGTCGGCCGCGGTCGTGGTGGTCGTGTCGCCGCCCTCAGAGGTGGTCGTGGTGCCCTCGCCGTCGCCCTCCGACGTGGTCGTGGTCTCCTCTTCGGTGGTCGTCGTGGCGTTGGGATCGCTCGGCGATCCGTCGCACAACTGGCCCTCGGGTCGGTACTGGGCGCCCACGGTGTCGACCACGACCTCTCCGGTGAGGTAGGTGCGGGTGCGCTCGGTTCGCACGATCCGACACACACCGCTCCACGCCGTGGTCTGGCCGGTCTGTTCGGCCTCGACGAACTTGGTCGAGTAGAGCTGCACGGTGATCGACGTGTCGGTGTAGCTGGGCCAGACGAGGATGCCGTACGGCGTCGGGTTGTGGATCTTCAGGTCGACGTTCGGGTAGTTGATCGTCGCTTCGCGGCCGTAGGGGTAGCGAGAGAAGTAGATGGTGTGGGCCTGGTACTCGGGGAACTCGAGGCCGGCGAAGAACGCGGCGTTGAAGATGGTGGTGGCGAACTGGCTGACGCCGCCGCCGACACCGGACACGAGCACGCCGTTCTGAATGGCGCCTGCCGACACGAACCCCTTCTCGGTGGTGCGCTGACCGACGGTCTCGTTGAGCGACAGCGTCTCACCCGGCTCGATGACGACACCGGTCATGAGGTCGGCGAACAGTTGGATGTTGGTGACGCGACCCTCGCAGCAGTTGTGCGGTGTCGTGAACTCGCCGACCAGTTCGACGATGCCCAGCTGCTCGGCTTCGGCGACGACCTCTTCGGGCGTCGCGATGCGCACCGGCAGCTCGATCGGCGCCGACGCGTCGCGATTCGGATCCGCGAGGGCCTCGAACAGCACGTCGTAGGCCTCGTCGGTGCAGCAGATGCGGGCGTCCTCTGCCGCCGACACGATGACCTCGCCGTCCTCGACGGTGAAGATGGCCTCGGTGGTGCCGCCGGCGCCGCCGGGCGCCATCAGCTCTTCGACGTCGGCGGTGACCTTCTCCCGATCGATCACGAGCTGCGGCACACCGTCGTCGTCGAACTCCGACGAGAACCACGTGGCCGCGAGTCCAGGCGGCAGCGTCGCTTCGTAGTCGTTGACGGTCAGGACGGCACCGCTGTCGATCACGAGGGCGGCGTCGTCGATCAACGGCGTGAACTCGGCGAGACCGAGCTCCGGTGGCACCGAGGTCCACTGGGCTTCGACCACGATCGGGCTGCCGCCCTGCTGGATCGCAGCCGGGATCGCCTCGACGATGCCGTCGATGTCGAGCCGCTGGCCGGGGTTGCCGGGGTGGAAGACCAGCTCGCCGGACGAACCGTCGAGGCGGCCCTCGGTCGGTTCGGTGCGCACGGTCGACAGATCGTCGAGACCGGTCCTGGCCGCATCGGCGTCCCACGACAACACGACGTCGGCGCCGTTCGTGCCGAAGACCGAGCCGAGCCACGAGATGGGGTTGCCCATGGAGCTCGCGGCCTTGGCGTTCGCGATCGTTGCGTCGACGTCGACGGTCACACCGAGCCGGCCCGTGTCGAGCTCCACGTCGTCCTCAGGCGTGTCGATCAGCACCGGCGTCTGCGCGAAGCGCTCGGCGATCGCCTCGACTCGAACACGCAGGTCCTCGTCACCCAGGCCGCCGACGGTGTCACCCGCGACCGTCACGTTGCGACCCACCTCACCACGGTGCGCCAGGGCGTCAGCTCCCCACGCGACCAACAGGCCGATGACGATCACTCCGGGGACGAGGGCGGCGACGAGCCACCGAGGCATGCTGAACACGGGACGCACGGCGCCCGATGGTAGGGGCCGAAACGCCGATGACGAGGTCGCGTCAGCCAGAACTTCGCCGACCGGTTTGAGACGACCGGCGACGTGATGTCACGATGCTCCGACGAGCGCAGCGGGGGAGTCGCTGCGGCATGGGAGGGGACGTTCGATGAGCAGGTTGTGTGAAGGTCGCGTCGTCATCGTGACCGGTGCCGGACGCGGCATCGGCCGCGAGTACGCGCTGATGATGGCCGAGCACGGCGCCAAGGTCGTCGTGAACGATCTCGGCGGCGAGCGCGACGGCAGCGGCACCGACCAGTCGCCGGCGCAGCAGGTGGTGTCGGAGATCGAAGCCATGGGCGGCCAGGCCGTCGCCAACGGCGACGACGTCTCCAGCTGGGAAGGCGCCCAGCGCATGATCAACCAGGCGGTCGAGACGTTCGGCGACCTCCACGCGGTCGTGAACAACGCCGGCATCCTGCGCGACCGGATGATGGTCAACATGACCGAGGCCGAGTGGGACGCTGTGATCCAGGTGCATCTGAAGGGCACCTTCGCCCCCGCTCGCTGGGCTGCCGCGTACTGGCGCGAGAAGGTGAAGGCAGGCGAGACCGTCGACGCCCGCATCATCAACACGACCTCGGTCTCGGGCATCTACGGCAACGTCGGTCAGACGAACTACGGCGCGGCCAAGGCCGGCATCGCGTCGTTCACGATCATCGCGGCACGTGAACTCGCCCGCTACGGCATCACCGTCAACGCGATCGCGCCGGGCGCGCTGACCCGCATGACCGAGGATCTCGGCATGGGTCAGCTCGAAGGCGAGGACCGCGAGCGCATGTCGCCGCGTTGGATCGCCCCGATCACGACGTGGCTCGTGTCGGAGGACTCCGCGGGCGTGACCGGTCGTGTCTTCGAGGCCTCGGGTCGTACGTTCGCCGTCGCCGAGGGCTGGCACCGCGGCCCTAGCGCCGACCCTGTCGACGACCCCACCGAGATCGGCGAGGTCGCCAAGCAGCTGGTTCGTGATGCCCGCCTCAACGCCAACATGGGCGGCGAGGACTTCGACGGCGGCCTCACCGAGTAGCGACCCGGCACCCTCGACTCAGCGGGCGTCGAGCTCCGCCCACTCGGCTTCGGTCCACAACGGCCGGAGCTGTTCGGTCATGAAGTCGACCGTCCAGCGCACCATGTCGATCCACGGCAGGTCGACGCTCATCATCTCGGTGAACGACAGTCCCCCGAGCAGCAGCGACGCGTCCTCGATCTCGAGCTCGACCTCGCGATCGGGGCCGCGCCGCTCGTCCCACTCGCTCGGCGACCACATCGAGTGGAGCCGACTCTCGAGTGCGTCGGCGCGCAGCGCCTCTCCCGCGCCGACACCGGCCCAGCTGTGATCGCGCAGGATGCCGAGCACCTCGAGCAGCGACAGCACGGCCTCCATCGGCAGCTCGACGTGACGAGACAGCACGGGGTCAGAGCGTCCGGTAGCTGAAGTCGCCGGTGTCGATGTCGATGTCGAACAGTTCCAGCGCGGTGAGTGTGCCGTCGGGCTCGAGGATCACACACTGCATGGCACGTTCGGCGTCGAGCACGACCGTGGTCTCGCCGCAGTCGATCGCCTCGGCCGGGACGAGAGCCCCGATCTGATTGCTGATCGCCTCGGCGGCTGTGGCCTCGAAGATGCCGACCGCGTCGGCCCGGATCGCATTCAGCGTGTTCACGTTGACGTTGCCGCTCTCGACGATCGCGACCACCTGGAGCTCTGGCAGGCCGGGCGAGGTCGCGAGGCACTCGAACGTGCGGTCTGACACGTCGGTGCTCGACGGCGGACACGACGCAGCGAGTTCCAAGCCGAGTTGCTCGGACAGGGCCGTGTTGATCAGCTCGCTGGCGATCAACTCGGGCGCAGGCGTGAGCACCGTGAAGTCTCCGGTCTCGGCGTCGAGGTCGCTCACCAGCAGATCCGACTCCAGCCCCGGCGGGGTGGAGAACGTGCAGGTCAGGGTGCCGTCGTCGGGGACGACGATGGCGTCGTCCGCACACTCGGCGACCGCGTCGGGGAACGGCAACCGGCTCCGCTCTCGGACCGTGTCGACCAGCGCCACCTCGAGCTGCTCGACCGCGTCGGGATTGACGAGATTGACGGTGTTGACGTTGACCTCGTCGTCGCCGATGTCGACCGTGTAGCGGATCGTCGCCCCGCTCGGCGAGTCCGACGTGCAGGTGAACGAGTCACCCGGCTGCGGATCGTCGAGGTCGGGGCAATCCGCTGCGAGGTCCCACCCGAGCTGCTCGGCGATCTGGGTCTCGATGACCTCGGCCGCAGCAGCCTCAGGACTCTTGCCGCCGATGGAGAACGACGCCGAGCATGCTGCACCGACGAGCATCAACCCCACGGCCATCAGAGCGGATCGGGTCATGGTCATCGTCGGCCTCCCTCGGGCTCAGAACAGCGTCATCTCGTTGGGTTCTATGCCCCGAAGAGCGTCGTAGTCCAGCGTCACGCACCGAATGCCACGCGACTCCGCGAGCACTTTGGCCTGTGGCTTGATCTCCTGGGCCGCAAACACACCCCGTACCGGGCGCAGGTTGCCGTCGCGATCGAGACGTTCGAGATAGCGGGTCAACTGCTCGACGCCGTCGATCTCGCCGCGGCGCTTGATCTCGACGGCGACCGCAGCACCCTCGTCGTCGCGGCACAGCAGGTCGACCGGTCCGATGTCGGTCGGGTATTCGCGTCGGACGAGCGTCCAACCGTCACCGAGCGTCGCCACGTCTCGAGCGAGCAGCTCCTGGAGATGAGCTTCCACCCCGTCCTTCTGCAGGCCGGGGTCGACACCCAGTTCGTGAGCGCTGTCCGAGATCACCTCGTGGATGGTGATCCGCAGCGTCTCGCCCTTCGGGCTGGTCACCGTCCAGCCCTCGTCGTCCTCGCTCAGCCGGTTCGGTGCGTTCATCCAGTTCAACGGCTTGTAGGCGCCGCCGTCGGCGTGCACGGCGACGCAGCCATCGGCCTTGACCATCAACAGACGGGTCGCTTCCGGGAGGTGTGCCTGGAGCCGGCCGTCGTAGTCGACGGTGCAGCGGGCGATGACGAGACGCATTTCTGCGAACCTAGTCACCGGGGAAACGACGAAGGGGACAGTCATGAGCGACGACGGCACAGCCGGGAGCACCGTCAGCAGCGCGAAGGTCGAATACGCCAACGTGTTCGCCGGTGAGGTGGCGCCGGTCGCCGAGTTCTTGTCGCGGCACTTCGGTTTCGCCGTGCTCCACGCCGGTGACGACTACACCGCGCTGCTCGCCGGCAACATCTCGCTCGGCGTCGCCGAGGTGGACATGAGCGACCCCCATCAGGCGTCACTGGTCGGGGTGCACACCGGGGTCGGGATCATGGTCGACGACCTCGACGCAGCCCATGCCGCGCTCGTCGACGCCGGCGTCGAGTTCAGCCTGCCGCCCACGAACTATCCGTGGGGCGGCTACATGGCCCTCGTGAAGGACCCGGCCGGCAACATCTACTACCTCGACCAACGCGGCACGCATTGACACTCAGCGGGCTCGCGCCACTGTTCTGTCGCAGCGGGCTCGCGCCACTGTTCTGTCGCAGCGGGCTCGCGCCACTTCGTGGCCCTCACCTCGCTGTTGATCCCGCCTCGCTGTTGACCCCGCCTCGCTGTTGGCGTCAGCCGAGCGACCGTTGGTACTTGATGAAGGGGGTCAGCTGGGCGACGCGGTCGTAGAGGCGTCGGCCGGGCTCGTTGAACTCCTGGGTCAGCCAGTACACCGATGGCGTTCCCCGCTCGTCGGCGGCGGCGTACACGGCTTCGATCAGCGCACGGCCGATGCTCTGGCCGCGGCGTTCGGGATCGACGAACAGGTCCTGCAGGTACACCACGTCCTCGACCCGCCAGTTGTGGGTGTGGACGATGTAGTGCACGAGGCCGACGGGTGCGTCCGACGGGTCGACGGCGAGGAGGCAGACCTGGTGGTCGCGGTTCGGGTCGAGCAGTCGGGCGAAGGTCGTCTCGTAGACCTCCTCTGGCACCGTCGACTCGTAGAACTCGAGGTAGCCGGTCCACAGGCGACGCCACTCGCGCTCGTCGGCGGACTCGAGCGGGCGGACTCGGACGTCGCCGCTCACGAGCCGTAGTCGACGCTGTACCAGCGCTCCGGTCGCATCGAGATCATGATGCTGCCGCCGCCGGAGTTGTCGGCGTAGCCCTTGCCCAGTTCCTCGCCGAGGTAGCGGACCGCCATCTCGAGCGTGTCGTCGTAGGTGCCGTCGCGTGTCTCGACGACCGGGCCCTCGACCATCACGTACTTGTAGGGGAGCTCCTCTTGCTGTGCGCAGAGCGAGAAGCGTCCCGCCGCCTCGACCAGCTTCGCCTTGCGGCTGTCCGGACCGGTCAACACGGTGACCACACCGCCGGGCTCGTACCCGTACCAGACCGGGACCGTCAGCGGCCCCCGCTCGCCGTCGGCGATGCCCATCACGCCGACGTGCATTCCGGCCAGGAACTCCTGGCGCGTGGCTTCGTCCATGGTGCTCATTCGCGACCCCCCATGCGTTTCATGATCAGTTCCCGACGTTCGCGCAACTCGGACCACGTGAGGGAATCGACGTCGGCTTCGAGGCCGAGGGACGCCTTCACACCGGTGAGGTCGATCGAGCTCTCGTCGACGATCATCCCGCTGTCCTGGGCGAGCTGTGCACCGTGGCGCATCGCGAAGTGCATCGCGATCTGCTGGACCTCGGCGATGAGGTCGATGTCGGGGGCCAGGTGGCCGATCATCGACGACAGGAAGATCATGTTCTTCGTGTAGAGCATCAGCTCCTTGGGGAGCTTGGCGCCGTAGCCGAGCATCGCCTTGACCACCCGCTGGACCTCGTTGAGCAACTCCTCCTGGGTCAGTGTCGTCGGGTCGACGACGTCGTCGTCGAGTCCGAGGTCCTTGATGACCGCGTCGAGGTCGGCGTCGGCGGGCAGCGCCCCGAGGTCGCGCATCGACTCCATCTGGACCTTCAGGTCGTTCGCGGTGGCGCCCATCATCAGGCGCAGGAACGCCCGCCGCTTGAACTCGTCCATCCGGCCGGTGATGCCGAAGTCGAGCAGGGCGACCTTGCCGTCGTCCTGCACGAACAGGTTCCCGCCGTGGAAGTCGCCGTGGAAGATGCCGTGCAAGGTGGCGGATTCGAGGAAGGCCACCATCACGTTGTGCACGACGGCGTGGGTGTCGATGCCGGCGTCTTTCATGCCGACGACGTCGTCGAAGGCGTACCCCTTCACCTTCTCCATCACGAGCATGCGAGGGCTCACCAGGTCTGGGTGGGGCCGGGGGACGACCCAGTCGGTCTGCCCGAGGTCACGCAGCACGCGAGCCATGTCGAGCAGGTTCTCGGCCTCGAGACGGAAGTCGAGCTCCTCGGTGATGGTCTCGGCGAACAGCTCGACGAGCGCCGGCGGGTTCGCGAGCGCCGTCACGGGGATGCGACCGACGAGGAACGGCGAGAACCACGACAGGACCCTGAGGTCCTGCCCGACCAGCTGGCCGACCGTCGAGCGCTGGACCTTGACCACGACCTCCTCGCCGGTGCGCAGCCGTGCCTCGTGCACCTGGGCGATCGACGCGGCGGCGATCGCCGTCGGGGAGATCCGGTGCCGGGTGCACCTGGGCGATCGGCGCGCCGTCGGGGAGATCCACTCGAAGATCTCGCCCGGCTCGCGGCCGAGTTCGGAACGCAAGGTCGCCATGACCGTCTCGAACGGCTCGGGCGTCACCTTGTCACGACACTGCTTCAGTTCTTCGACCAACTCGTCGGGGAACACGCCCTCGCCCGCCGAGATGATCTGGGCCAGCTTGATGTAGGTCGGGCCGAGCACCTCGGCTGCGGTCCGCAGCCGCACGGACAGATCGGCCTTGGAGGCGCTGCCACCCTCGCGACGCTTGCCGAAGTACCACTTGGCCACGCCGAGGCCGAGGTAGCGGGCGGTGATGGCGAGCCGTCCGACCGGCGGGAGCCGCTTCGATCGGACCAGTTTCGGGACGGCCTTGCGAGTGGTCCGCCGGACCTCCTCGAGGCCGTCGTTCCACTGGATCTGGTCCGGCACGATCAGCCACGGCGGCGTCGACGAGAAGGTGCCGTGTGCCAGGTCGATCGGATCGGGGGCGGTGACCTCGGTGGTGCTCACCCGGTCCAGTGAAGCAGCGGCCCGACTTCCCTCCTCAGCCACCACGGGTCTAGCCTGCCCGCCAGTAGGTGACTTTCTTCACACCGCTGGGGGGTGGTGTGGGGGACCTCTGAGGTCACCGATCACGAAGGGGAGAGAGATGGTCGATCGTTGGGTCGTCGAGACACCGCTGTCCGAGCGGTTTCCGGTCTACACGCGGGCGAACGTGGGGGAGGTGTTCCCCGATCCGGTGACCCCGTTGTCGTTCTCGCTCGCGTTCCAGGACGGCGACGAGCTCATGGGCTCCGAGATGGGGTTCCGCGACGCCTACGTGCGGATGGGTGGCTTCGACCAGGAGGAGTTCACCGGTGAGCATCCGGTGTTCATCGGCGTGTTCGGGGGCTACTGCTACCTGAACGCCTCGGCGATGCGGCTGTTCGGCGAGCGCGCCCCGGGCATGACCGCCCAGACCATCGACGATCAGTTCTTCGGTGCCCAACCCGGCATCCCGCCGTACGTACAGCGCGATGGTGACGTCCGTCCTGACAAGACCGAGAAGATCGGCGAGATGTTCCAGTGGGCGTTCGGCGTGCAGCAGCTCGACGAGGTCCTCGCCGACCGGGCGATGCTCGAGCAGATGCGGGCCGAGCGTCCCGATGTGAGCGCCATGAGCACCGACGAGCTGATGGCCCGCGGTCGCAAGATCTACGACGACCACTTCCGCCACCTGTTCGGCCAGCACCTCTTCATCACCGGACTCGCCACCGTTCCCGTCGCTGCGCTCACCGAGATCTGCGCGGCCGTCGGGCGTCCCGAAGACGTCATGAAGCTCATCGCCGGCGTCGGCGACGTCGAGTCAGCCGCGCCATCGGCGGCCATGTGGGACCTCGGGCGCATCGCAGCATCGTCGGCTTCGGTGATGGCGGCCTTCGACGACGGCGTGGCCGGTCTGCTGGATCGCCTCGGCGCCTCCGATGATCCGGCGGCCGCCAAGTTCCTGACCGGCTTCGAACAGTTCCTCTACGACTTCGGGTCGCGCGGACCCAACGAGTGGGAGGTCAGCTGTTCGACCTGGGAGGTCGAACCCGAACTCGCTCTCGCCGCCATCGACCGGATGCGGCTCTCGCCCGACTCCGCGTCGCCGCTCGGGCATCAAGCCGAACTCGCCGCCGACCGGGAACGGATCGGCGCCGAGATCGCCGAGATGCTCGCCGGCGACGCCGAGGCGTCGGGAACGTTCCAGGCTGCGCTCAACGCCGCTCGGGTGTTCATGGCCGGTCGCGAACGGACCAAGACCAACTGCGTGAAGATGATCCAGGAGACGCGGGTCCTGCACTTCGAGTGGGCTCGCCGCTTCGTGGAAGCCGGTCACCTGAACCAGGTCGAGGACTTCGCGATGCTCACCTGGGACGAGCTGGAGCGGTTCGTCGCCGATCCCGACGGCAGCGGACTTCGCAGCGTGATCGATGCTCGGCGGGCCGACTACGAGGAGCTGCGTGGGCTCCAGGAGCCGTTCATCGTCTTCGGCGACATCCCGTCACCGGCCACCTTCGAGCGGCGCGACGCCGTCCAGGTCGAGCCGGTCGCCGTCGGCGACGTGCTGCAGGGCGTGCCCGGATGCCCCGGTGTGTCCCAGGGCCGCGCTCGTGTGGTGCTCGACAGCCACGACCCGACCGCACTCGAACCAGGCGACGTGCTCGTCGCACCCCTGACGGATCCGTCGTGGACGCCGTTGTTCGTCCCCGCAGGTGGGGTCATCGTCGATGTGGGCGCACCGCTCAGCCACGCCATCATCGTGAGCCGCGAGCTCGGCATCCCGTGCGCGGTGTCGGTCACCGACGCCACCCGTCGGATCCCCGACGGCACGCTCGTCCAGGTCGACGGCGGATCAGGACAGGTGACGATCCTCGAACTGCCGTAGCTGTCGCGTCCCGGCCGGGCCAGGATGTGTGTCAGCGGTCCTCGAAGCGCGGTGGGCGCTTCTCCATCAGCGCAGTGACACCTTCTCGGTAGTCCTGTGACGACATCATCGAGTCGAGGCGCACCGCTGCGTCGTCGACCGAGGCGGCGAGTGATCTCGTCAGGTCCAGGGCGAGTTGGCGCTTCGTCGCTCGTAGTGACGCCGGCGCGACCTCTGTCGCGAGCATCCGGGCGTAGGAGTCGACCACTCCGTCGAGCTCGCCGGCCGGCACCACCTGGTTGAACAGGCCCCAGTCGGCGACCTCGTCGCTCGTGAACTTGCGGCTGGAGAGCAGGAGGTCGGTCGCTCTCGTTCGTCCGATGAGCAGCGGCAGCAGCCAGCTCATCCCGAACTCGGCGGCCAGTGCCAGCTTCCCGTGCGCTGTCGTCATCCGGATGCCGGCAGCAGCGAACCGGAGATCGGCGAACAGCACCGCGGCGAGACCCACGCCTGCGGCGGCGCCGTTGACCTTGGCGATGATCGGCGTTTCCATCGCGAGCTGGAACGCGAAGTCGGCGTCGAACGCGGGGTCGAGGCCGTAGCCCGGGTGGTCGAGTTCTGGCGGTGTGCCGGCGTCGTAGCCACCGCGTTCGGCGTGTCCGTCCAACGCCTGCGCGTCGCCTCCGACGCAGAAGGCGCGGCCCTCACCGGTGAGCACGATCACTCGCACGCCGGGGTCGTCCTCTGCGGTCTGCAGCAGGTGCCGGTACTCGGTGTGCATGCGGCCGGTCCACGCGTTGTTGCGAAGCGGGCGCGCCAGGGTGACGGTCGCGACACCGTCGGCGACCTCGTAGGTGGTCGTCCGCAGTTCGAGGCTCGGCGAGTTCATGTCGCCGAACCTAGATGGCGGCGGGAGCTGTCGAGCCCGTCGGCTGTCGAGCCCGTCAGCTGTCGAGATAGTCGTGGATCGCTGCGAGCGCCGGTTCGGCGAACTCAGGCCGACAGAAGAGGAGATCGGGCAGCCACGGGTCGGCGTGGTTGTACGTGAGCTCCGAGCCGTCGGCGCGGGTCGCGTGCATGCCGGCAGCCTGGGCCACGACGGCGGGGGCGCAGTTGTCCCACTCGAACTGGCCGCCGCTGTGGGCGTAGATGTCGGCGTGGCCGAGGATGATCGACATCGCCTTGGCGCCAGCGCTGCCGAGCCCGAGCAGCTCGGCGCCGAGTGCTTCGGCGATGATCATCGCTGCCGCCGGGGGACGGGTTCGGCTGACGACGAGGCGAGGTGGCCCGTCGGGGCGCTCCGGGAGTTCCGACGCAGGGTGCGCTGACAAGGTCGTCTCGAGGGCCGGCAAGGCGACGGAGCCGGCCGTGGGCACACCGGCTTCGGTGAGGGCGATGTGTACGGCCCAGTCCTGACGGCCGGGCTCGCTGAACTCACGGGTGCCGTCGAGTGGATCCACGATCCACACCCGGTCTTTCTGGAGGCGCGTCAGGTCGTCGCGGCCTTCTTCGGAGAGGATGCCGTCGTCGGGGAACGCGGCCCGGAGCTCGCCCATGATGAACTCGTGGGCCCGACGGTCGCCCTCGTCCTTGATCGTGCGAGGGTCGACGGAGAGACGGAAGAGCCGCTCACGAGTCTCGACCAGGAGCTGCCCGGCCTCGGTCGCGATGCGCGCGGCTTCGGCATGGTCCTTGTCGGTGGGCATCGGTGTCGTCTCCGGGGTCGCGGCCTCACGTGCTCGTCGACCGCGACGGTACCCGGATCAGTGGCGGTGTCCGGCGGTTGAGCACCGACGGTGGCAGCCGGGTGGCGAGTGTCGACCCAACGCGTTGAAATCAGTCAGATCTGCACCATGTGTGGCACTCGCGCTGCGGTGCGTCGGAGCAAGATGTCCGGAATGTGACGGTTGGGGGTCCAATTGGATCGGCCTGGCGACAAACGCCTGAACTTGTCCTATGGTGCCGCCCGACCAAAACCAGTCCGGCATTGGCGCCGGATTGTCCATGTACATGGAGGGACCCCCTAATGAGCAAGCGTTTGCTGCAGCTGCTCGCCCTGCTCCTCACCTTCGGCCTCGTGGCCGCTGCGTGTGGTGACAGCGACGACAGCGATTCGTCCGCCACGACCGCCGCCGAGTCCGGCTCGACCGACGCCGAAGAGACGACCACCACGGTCGAGCTCGCCCAGGCCGATGGCAGCCTTCTCGACACCATCATCGAGCGCGGCACCCTGAACTGCGGTGTGTCCGGTTCGGCCGTCGCCTTCTCGGAGACCCAGCCCGACGGTTCGCAGGCCGGCTTCGACGCCGACTACTGCCGTGTCGTCGCCGCCGCCATCCTCGGCGACGCTGACGCCGTCAACTTCGTGCCGCTGACCGCTGCCGAGCGTTTCACCGCCGTGCAGACCGGCGACGTCGACCTGCTGATGCGCAACACCACCTGGACTCAGAGCCGTGACTCCGAGATCGGCATGGACTTCGGCCCGACCACCTACTACGACGGCCAGCAGTTCATGGGTCGCTCGGGCGACGGCTTCTCGGCCCAGTCCGGCATCGCCGACCTCGACGGTCTCACCGTCTGCACCAACTCCGGTACCACCACCGAGAAGAACGTCGCCGACGCTGCTGACGCCGCCGGCATCAGCGTGACCCTCGGCGGTCCGTTCGAGGACTTCGACCAGGTCACCCAGGCCTTCATCGACGGCACCTGCGACGTCATCACCACTGACGGCTCCGGCCTCGTCGGTCGTGCGGCGGTCAACCAGCCGAACGACTGGGTGATCTTCCCGCCGACGCCCATCTCGAAGGAGCCGCTGGGCCCGACCTACGGTCAGAACGACTCGGCCTTCGCCGACGTGGTCAACTGGGCCGTGTACGCCACGATCATCGCCGACGAGAACGGCGTCACCTCGGCCAACGTCGCCGAGATGGCCGCCAACCCGCCGACGGCCGAGATCGGCCGCCTCCTCGGTGGCGACGGCGAGCTGCAGTCGGGCATGGGCATTCCGGCCGACGCCTTCATGCAGGCCATCATGCAGGTCGGCAACTACGACGAGATCTACGCCCGCAACCTCGGCCCGGTCGGCCTGGTTCGCGAGGGCTCGGCCAACGCTGGCTGGCTCGACGGTGGTCTCATCTACGCCCCGCCGGCTCGCTGATTCGAGTCAACTGAACCCGAACCGATCCTGAATCGGTTCGGACAGTGACGACGGGGGCTGGGGCCCGAGCGGTCCCAGCCCCCCTGCCACTGTCCGAGCAACTCGTACTGCTCGATCTGCACGACTCGACACTGGGGGGAAGCCCGGCGTGACCGACACTTCGACGCTGGCATCGACACAGGCATCTCGACCGCCGTGGTACCGCGACGCAACCGTCGTCAAGTGGTTCACCCAGGTGGTCGCGCTGTTGCTCGTCGTCGGTGCGCTCGTGTTCCTGGCCGTCGAGGCGGGTGACAATCTCGAGGCGAAGTCGATCGCCACCGACTTCGACTTCCTGAACATCAATCCGGGATTCAACATCTCCGAGGGCATCGACGTCGACCCCGACACGGGCGGTCGAGCCCTGTGGGTCGGCATGGTGAACACACTGCGGCTCGCGATCGCCGGCTTGTTCGTCGCGACGTTGCTCGGTGTGTTGATCGGCATCGCCCGACTGTCGTCGAACTGGATGGTCAACAAGGCCGCATCGGCCTACATCGAGACGCTGCGCAACGTCCCGGTCCTGGTGCAGATCCTGTTCTACGCCGCCGTCCTCGGTGGTCTCGGCCGGTTGACACCGGACTCATCGGCGCTCGGCGGCTACTTCTACGTGTCCGCCAAGGGCATCGGCATGCCGCGGGTGTTCGCCTCGGACGGCTTCTACCAGTGGCTCGTCGTGGTGCTCATCGGCGTCGCTGTCGGCGCGGTGGTGCGTCGCCGTCGGGTGACGCAGCAGGAGACGACGGGTCAGATCACGTATCCGAACCTGTACTTCCTCGGCGTCGTGGTGTTGTTCGGCCTCGTCGGCTGGTTCATCCACCCCGTGTTCGGTTGGCTCGGGGGCGTGTTCGACGCCGTCGGCGACGCGTGGGACTCGATTCCCACCGTGGTGATGCAGCTGCTCCTGACTGCGGTGGCCGTCGGTGCTGCCGGCAGCTGGATCAAGCGGTTCCTCGACTCGAAGCGCACGCCGGCCGGCCTCGCCAAGCTCACCGACGACGACATCTTCCGCATCATCTTCTCCGCCGTCGGTGCACTGGCTGCCGTGGCGCTGGTCTGGGTGGTCTGGCCGGGTCTGTCCAGCTGGATCGTCAACTCGGGCTCGGACTTCTGGTACTGGCTCGGCGACAAGTTCGGCGACGGTCGCAGCGGCCAGCCGATCGACGCCATGAAGCCCACCATCGACGGCCAGGGCACCATCTGGAACTACGGGCCCCAGGGTCTGACCATGACCGTCGGCTTCGCGGCGATGTTCCTCGGCGTCACGCTGTACACCGCGGCGTTCATCGCCGAGATCGTCCGTGGCGGCATCCTCGCCGTGCCGAAGGGACAGACCGAAGCCGCCGAC
>JAHDHM010000018.1:0-2458 GCA_020631315.1 Acidimicrobiales bacterium | reverse complement strand
AGTGTCGCTGCCGCCGCTCGGCAACCAGTACCTCAACCTCACCAAGAACACGTCGCTCGGCATCGCCGTCGGCTACGCCGACGTGGTCAACGTCGGCAGCACGGTGCTGAACCAGTCCGGCCGTGCCCTGCCGGTCATCGCCATCTGGATGCTGTTCTACCTGTCCTGTTCGCTGACGATCTCGATCATCGTGAACTGGTTCAACGTCCGTATGAAGATCGTGGAGCGCTGACATGAGCGACGTCACCGCAACCGTCGACACCGACGAACCAGAGGTCAATCTGCCGCCAGAGCCGCCGAGCCTCCCGCCCGGCGAGTGGATGCGCAAGAACCTGTTCTCCAGCTTCTTCAACAGCGTCCTGACGGTCCTGTCGCTCGCGCTGATCGTCTTCATGTTCCGCGGGATGGTCAACTTCGCGTTCGAGAACGCCGAGCGCGACTGGGACTCGGTCCGGGCGAACCTGCGTCTGTTCATGACGTTCGCCTACCCGGAGTCGCAGTTCGTCCGGGTCTGGGTGTCGCTCGGGATCATCGTCTCGCTCGTCGGTCTGAGCGCCGGCATCTGGCGCAGCGACGGCGTGGTCTCGGCCCGCAAGATCGCCACGACCTCGATGAGCGCCGGCGCGCTGGTCATCATCGCCGCGCTGCTGGTGAAGGGTCCGCTGCAGCGAGACGAGAACGGTGAGCTGATCTTCACCGAGGACTTCGAAGCGATCCACGGTGCCTGGGCCGACGGCCTCTCCACGCGCATCTGGTGGTTCGTCGTCGGTGCAGCGCTGATCGCCATCGGCGCTGCCATCTGGTTCGGCCTGGGCGACAAGCGTCGCAAGACCTTCGTGCCCACCGTGAAGCTCGTCTACGGGATCATCGGCTTCCTGATCGCGACCCTGTGGTTCGTTCGCTGGGGGCACTTCAACGGTCAGCCCGAGCCGGGCACGCCCTACGCCGATCGCGATGCGCTCGTCGCCATGTCGACCCGCATCCCGTGGACGGTCATGTGGGTGCTGACCGGCATCGCCTATCAGGTCGGCAAGTTGCTCGACGGCGTGCGCGTCGTGCGGGCGATCATCATCGGTCTCTGGGCGTTCTCGCCGTTCTTCATCTTCTGGGTGATCCTGCGTGACCCGTCGTTCGACTACGGCTACGTCTTCAGCGTCGACGTCCCGATGTACCTGGCGTTCGCCATCATCGGTGGCGCCGTCATGTGGGCGCTCACGAAGCCGGGACTGGGTGAGATCGGTCGAGTCGCGGCCTTCGGGCTGGTGCTCGTCGCGACGTTCACCTTCGTCGCCGGGTTCTTCGGCTGGTTCGGCATGTTGCAGAAGGCCCGCTTCAGCTTCGTGCTGCTGGCGGTCTTCGCCCTCATCGCCCACAACTTCGCCGGCGACAAGCTGACCCGACGCAACTTCGTGTTCGGCTGGCTCGGTGTGCTCGGCGTGATGCACTACCTGATCACGGTGATCAACACGCCGTCGACGCTCGAGCTCACCTCCGAGATGTTCCTCGGCGGCTTCATGTTCTCGATCTTCGCTGCGGTGTTCGGCCTGATGCTGTCGTTCCCGCTCGGCGTCGTCCTGGCTCTGGCGAGGACCTCGACGCTGCCGATCTTCCGGATCATGGCGACGATCTTCATCGAGGTCGTACGCGGCATCCCGTTCATCACGGTGCTGTTCTTCTTCTCGATCATGCTGCCGCTGTTCCTGCCACCTGGCATGGAGGTCGCGGAGATCGCCGCGGTGTGGGTGGGTCTCGTCCTGTTCTCAGCCGCCTACCTCGCCGAGAACGTGCGTGGTGGCCTCCAGTCGATCCGCCGAGGCCAGTTCGAGGCCGCCGACGCCGTCGGTCTCACGGCATCGCAGCGCACCGGCCTGATCGTCCTGCCGCAGGCGCTGCGGGTGTCGATCCCGCCGCTCGTCGGCCAGGCCATCGCCAGCTACAAGGAGACGTCGCTGTTCGCCATCATCGGCATCTTCGACTTCCTCCGTGTGGCCAACAGTGTCGTCCCGAACCAGAGCCAGCCGATCAACTTCGTCGGCCACAAGCGTGAAGGCCTGTTGTTCGTGTCGCTGATCTACTGGATCGGTTCGTATGCGATGTCGAAGTACTCGCAGAAGCTCGAGAAGAAGCTTGGAGTTGGTGAACGATGAGTGAGGCGACCTCCCTGCAGGACTCCCTCCGCGACGACATGATCGTCTGCGAGGGTGTCGACAAGTGGTACGGCGACTTCCAGGCGCTCAAGGGCGTCTCGGCGACCATCAAGGAACGCGAGGTCGTCGTCGTGCTCGGCCCGTCAGGTTCAGGCAAGTCGACGTGGATCCGCTGCATCAACCGTCTGGAAGCCCACCAAGGCGGCTCGATCGTCGTCGACGGTGTCGAGCTCACCAACGACGTGCGCAACATCGAGAAGATCCGTTCCGAGGTCGGCATGGTGTTCCAGCAGTTCAACCTGTTCCCGCAC
>JAHDHM010000413.1 GCA_020631315.1 Acidimicrobiales bacterium | reverse complement strand
GCCACCATCACGCTCAACCGGCCCGACCGGCTGAACGCGATCACCAGCCAGATGCTGCACGAGCTGACCGAGGCGTTCCTCGAGGCCGACGGCGACGTGAACGTCCGAGCCTGCGTGCTCACCGGCGCAGGTCGCGGCTTCTGCAGCGGCCTCGACATGAAGGCCGCCAGCCAGGGGACCGGCATCGGATCGGGTGCCAACTCGACCGCGGCGATGCCGCACACGCGTGGTCTGCCGACGAACGTGCTGTTCAACATGGACACGCCGGTCATCGCCGCGGTCAACGGCCCGGCCGCGGGCTACGGCCTCGACCTGGCGCTCGGCTGCGACATGCGGATCGGCGGCACTTCCACGAAGCTCGTTCCTGGTTTCGCGAAGCGCGGCATCGTGCCCGAGTCCGGCGGTACCTGGTATCTGCCACGCCTCGTCGGCTGGGCCAAGGCCACCGAGCTGGGGTTCCTGGGTCGCGACCTGAACGCCGAGGAGTCCGAGGACATCGGCCTCCTGAACACCGTCGTCGCCGACGAGGACGTCAAGACCGTCGCTGCGGAGTGGGCGGCCGAGATCGCCGCCAATGCGCCGATCGCGGTGCAGTCCATGAAGCGCCTGTTCCGGCACGGCCTCACCCAGGACTTCGAGTCCCACAGCCACCACGTGTTGCTGCAGACGATGGCGCTGTTCCGCACCAAGGACTTCAAGGAGTCGGTCGAGGCGTTCATGGAACGTCGCGACCCGCGCTTCGAAGGCCGGTGACCGACCGCGTCGTCCACGACCTGCGGGGCACGATCTCGAGCGTCGGGTTCGAGTCGGGTGACCGCTTCGTGGTCGGCGTCTGGCGGGAGTCGCCGGTCGGTGCACTGGCCGACGTCATGTGGGCGCGACCGGATGGCACGAGGATCCTCTTGGCTCCCGATGCCGGTGCCGCTGAGTTCGTCGCATCGGTCTACCGATTCGACGACGTGCGCGTCGTCGACTTCGTCGTGCGAGCAGCAGACGGTCGACGGCTCGATCTCGTCGCCGGTGGGCTCGAGCTCGAACTGGCGGCTCGACGCGGGGTCTCGTTGGGTGTCGTTCGGCCTGCGTGGTTCACCCAACGCGTCGAAGGGCCGATCGCCAAGCGGGTGATGAACGTCGTCACGTACGGCACCAGCCCGACCGGCGTGGAGGAGTGGTACCGAGCATCCTCGTTCCGTCTGGTCGAGTCGGCGTCGGGGCGTCTCGACGGTGTGGACCTCGGGGAACGTCGCCCGATCGAACCCGGTCTCGGCGTCGGTTTCAGTGAGCCGCCTCGATGGCCGTCGATCGTGAGCGTGCAGCCACGGCTCCGGGCGCCGCAGGGTGTGGTCCGGGTTCCCGAGCGGGCGCCGACCGAGCTGGGCTGAGGATCACGGCCGACACTCGTCTGTCGGCGATGTGACGTTTTGACGAGACGCGCCGAAAGCGCTTTCATGACGGCCGTGAACAGCGCCACCATCGACGAGGTCGCCGCACGGGCCGGCGTCTCGGTGGCGACCGTCAGCAGGGCGCTCCGTGGGCTGCCCAACGTGGCCCCGGCGACTCGGGATCGAGTGCAGCGTGTCGCTGCGGAACTGCACTACCGAGGCAATGCCAATGCCGCTGGCCTCGCATCGGGCCGCAGCCGTCTGATCGCGGTGGCGATGCCGGTGCAGCACAGCTGGTACTTCGCGCAGATCGTCTCGGGCATCGAAGCGGCCAGCCGGGACGTCGACTACGACCTGCTGCTCTACACGATCGACGGTGAGGCAGCTCGGGCCCGGTTCACGACCGATGACGCGCCGTTCAGGAATCGTGCTGACGGCATCGTGTTGGTCGACCTCGCTCTGCCCGTCGCCGAGGTCGAAGCGATCGCGTCGTCAGGTGTGTCGGTCGTGACCGTCGGCTTCGAGACCGATCGCTTCGACGCCGTGCACATCGACAACCGTCGAGCCACCCGCGAACTCGTCGAGCATCTCCTGCGGCTCGGCCACCGGCGCATCGGTGTCGTGTCCGGCGGCGAGACAGAGCTGAACTTCTCCGTCCCCGGCCTCCGGCTGGACGGCTACACCGACGCACTCGCTCGGTTCGGTCTCGAGGTCGATGCTGCGCTCATCGAGCGTGGTGACTTCTCCCTCGACGGCGCAGCGGCTGCCGCCCACGCACTGCTCGACCTCGACGACCCGCCCACCGCGATCTTCGCGATGTCCGACGAGATGGCCTACGCGGTCATCCACGTCGCCGAGGCGCGTGGGCTGCGAGTCCCCGACGATCTGTCGGTCGTCGGTTTCGACGGACACGAGCTGTCGCGGATGTTCTCGCTCACGACCGTGCACCAGCCGGTCGAGGAGATCGGTTCGGCGGCTGCGCGCCAGCTGATCCGCCGGATCGAGTGCAGAGACGGTGCACCGACCAGCACCATGATCGACACGGCCCTGCGGATCCGGAGATCCGCAGGGCCGCCTCGTTGAGCTTCGGTTGTCGTCCCGGCGCTGGCCGGAACCGCAGACGGGTGCGTCAGCCCCAGATGGCGAGGCCGGACTCGGCGTCGAAGAAGTGCATGCGCACCGTGTCGACGGCGATCTCGACGGTCTCGCCGAGCTTGACCATGCTGCGCGGGGAGAAGCGGCCGACGTAAACGGACTTGCCGTCGGCCGTCTCGAGCGCCTCGGCGTCCTCGCCCTCGAACTCCTTGTCCATGATCGAGTACGGCTCGGCGTCGAGGGTGAAGTGCACGAGCACCTCGGCACCGAGTGCCTCGATGAGGCGGACCTCGGTGCTGAAGCGACGATCGGCCGGTGAGTCCGGGACGATGCGGGCGTCTTCGAGGTCCTCGGGACGCAGTCCGATGACGATGCGCTTGCCCAGGTAGTTCGCCAGGTCCGGACGGACGTTCATCACCTCGGGGTCGAGGCTGAAGGACAGCTCGCCGATGGTGACCGTCGGGGCCTCCTTGGTGCCACCGAGGTCGGCCATCATCAGGTTCATCGACGGCGAGCCGATGAAGCCGGCGACGAAGGCGTTGTCCGGGTGGTCGTAGAGGTACTGCGGCGAGTCGACCTGCTGCAGGTAGCCACGCTTCATGACAGCCACACGGTCGCCCATGGTCATGGCCTCGACCTGGTCGTGGGTGACGTAGACGGTCGTGACGCCGAGGTCACGCTGCAGCGTGGCGATCTCGGCACGCATCTGCACACGGAGCTTGGCGTCGAGGTTCGACAGCGGCTCGTCCATGAGGAACGCCTTCGGCTGA
>JAHDHM010000412.1 GCA_020631315.1 Acidimicrobiales bacterium | reverse complement strand
CGATCGAGCACCTCGGCTCCGAAGCGCTCGAGCTTTCGCCCGGCGCCGAAGTCGAGCAGGTCGTAGTGGTCTGGTTCGAACATGGTGCCGGCAGTTCAGTCCGCCACGAGGTGCGCCGCTACCGACCGGAGGTGGTCCGGGCCGATGCCGCAGCAACCACCGAGCATCGTTGCACCGGCTGCCTGCCACGCGGGTAGGTAGGCGGCGTACTCCTCGGGCGTGAGGACGCCGTCGTGAGTGAACTCGCCGTCGATGATCGCCGAGGCGTGGGCGTAGGCACCGAGTGGACCGTCCCAGCCGGCCCGAACCGTGTGCAGGCACCGCTCCACGAGTCGCACATCGGTGTGCATGATGCAGAGCGCGTCCACCGTCGGCTCCGCGGCGGCGAGGGCAATGGCGTCTGCCAGCAGGCCGCCGTCGCGCAGCTCGATGTCTTCACCCAGTTCCTCGGGCTCGTGGCCGAGGTCGGGCCCGACCGAGAAGCCGACCCACACGGGCAGGCCCACCGACGATGCGGCCCGCAACGTGGTCTCGAAGCGCGGCAGGTCGACCATCATCTCCAGGCTCAGGAGGTCTGCGCCGGCGTCGCGCATGATGGTCGCCTGGGCGACGGTGTCAGCGTGCAGATCTTCCAGAGAGGGATGGTTTCCCGAGAAGCTCCAATTGCTGATGCCGCCGGCCACCACCGTGTCCTCATGTGACGCGCCGGCGGCGTCGCGGGCGGCCACGGCGATCTCGACCGCAAGGCGGTTGACGTGTTCGAACATGGCGTCGTTGTCGACGTCGCGCATGATGTTGCGGCCCGTGGCGAACGTGTTGCTCGCCACGAGGTCGGCGCCGATCCCGAGATAGTCGTCGTGGATCGCCCGCACGATGTCGGGGTGCGTGAGCGTTGCGCCGCCGCTCCACCCGTGATCGCTGGCCGGCGCGCCCCTCCGAGTGCACTCCGAGCCGGTTGCGCCGTCGATGAGAATCGTCTCACCTGCGCGGGCCCGAGCGATCAGTCGGTCATAGCGGGATTCGGTCGTGTCCATCACGGCCGGATCGTAGAGGAAGTCGGGCGGTGCCGGGGTGAGAAACCTCGGCGTCGGTCAGTCGCCGCCTTCGAGCTCACGGATAGCAGCCGCGACGCGCTTCGCCCGAGTTTCCTCGCGTTTGGCGGCGTACACCTGGTACAGAATCGTCTTGCGGGCCGACGGCGAGCGCTGCTCGTAGGCCTTGCGGGCCGTGGGCGACCCGGCCAGCGCTGTGGCGAGATCGGGCGGCACCGTGAGCGAGTCGATCGGATCGAGGAACGTCCAGGCACCGTTCTCCATGGCCACGTCGATGGCTCGCAGCCCGGCGTCGGTCATCAGGCCGGCGTCGATCAGCTCGGCGACGTGCTGCTTGTTCACCTTCGACCACACGCTCTTCGGCTTCCGCGGCGTGAAGACCTGCTTGTAGCGCTCGTCGTCGATCGGCTTCACCTTGCTGTCAATCCACCCGAAGCAGAGCGCCTCTCGCACTGCGTCCTCCCACGTGAGACCGCGGTTGCCGGTCGATGTACGGAAGTAGATCAACCACACACCTTCCGCATCGTCGTGGTTCTGTTCGAGCCAGGAGCGCCACTTGGTGGGGCTGGTTGGATGGATCTCGGTCAGGCGGTCTTCGAACGACGTCATCGTCAACCCCGCGCCAGCGCGTACAGCCGAGAGGCCAGCACCTCGTCGGTGGCGTACAACACCCCTCGATGGTTCATGAAGGTGGAGTCGGCCCGGTTCAGGTCCAGCCCGTCACCGTGAATGTCGGTGGCGACCGCTCCCGCTTCGAAGAAGATGCACGCGGTGGCGGCGAAGTCCCAGAGGCTGCCACCGCCCGTCGGTCCCGGTCGCTTGAAGTAGCAGGCGGGTGGATGTGCCAGCACGGCGCAGGCGTTCATGACCCCACCCCGGGTGGCGTCCACGCGCACCCCGTCGAGGCCCAGGTCGTGGGCGATGTCCTCCAGCGCGGTCACGGTCTCGTCGTGGTCGTCTCGCTGCACCGCGCTCCGATCCGCGTACAGGGTCAGCTCCCCTCCCGGAGCCGTGGTTGCCGGTTCCCATGGCTCTCCGTTGCGCCGCACTCCCCCGCCCCGAACCGCCTGGATCAGGGTCATGGTGACCGGGTCGAGCACGACGCCGATCAGTGGCGTGCCGTCCTTTCGCACGAGGGCAATCGACACCGAGTAGCCGGGCGTGCCCTCGACGAACGGCAGCGTGCCGTCGAGCGGGTCGATGCACCAGAAGTGATCGGAGCGCAGACGGCCACCGTCGTCCTCACGTTCCTCGGTGAGCAGGCCCAGCTCGAATCGTTCACGCGTGGGCGCAAGGACGCCGAGAACGATGTCTTCGCTGCGGCGGTCGATCTCCGTGACCACCTGCGACGCAAGGCTCGCGCCGCCGGCCTTGCGGTCCACCTGCTGGGGTCGCGATCCGGCGATCATCGCGCCGGCCTCCACTGCGGCTTCTGCCGCCCGGCGGGCCAGTTCGTCGAGGTCACTCGGCGCGAGCTTCATGAGTCGACCCCTGGGTCGAACCCTCGGAGAACCTCGCGGGCCAGTCGGTCGCTGTAGCCGTTGAGTTTCCAGTGACCGGGGCTCCAACCTCGGAGGAAGCGCGTGAAGTCGGTCCACGCAACCGGGTACAGGGCTCGCCAATCCGCCTCCAACGCCGCGACGTCGACGCGCTTCCCGGCGTACTCCAGCGCATCGCCGAGCAGTGCGAAATACCGGTCCAACAACTCGGGCGCCAGCCGCTCACTCGCATCCTCGTCGAGGCAGCTGCCGATGAAGTACGCCAGGTCCTTCATGCCGCACCCGCCGCCGACGTATTGGAAGTCGACGGCGGCCACGGCATCGCCGCGCAGGTCGAAACAGAAGTTGGCGAGCTTGGCGTCGCCGTGCACGAGCGTCTGGAAGGGGCTCGCGACGAGCGCTCGATCGATAGCGCCGGCGGCGGCCTTGAGCGGACCGTCCTCCAGCGCGGCGAGCTCGTCGGGCCGCGTGGCGAGGTGCCAGTAGGTGCCGGTCTCCCAGAGGCCTTCCGGTGGAGTGCCCATGAAGGTGGCGTGGAAGTTGGCGAGCCAGCTGAGGCAAGCGTGGAGCTCGTCGTCGTCGACCACATCGCGGCGCCCCGGGAATCCGGCAGCGTCGAGATCCTCGACGACGATCATCACGCCATCGGTTCGAACGTCGAGTGCGAGCAACTCGGGAACCCGACAGCGGTCGTCGCA
>JAHDHM010000411.1 GCA_020631315.1 Acidimicrobiales bacterium | reverse complement strand
CGTAGTCGGTCATCGTGGCCGACACGGACTCGTTGTCGATGCCGTCGATCGTGACCGCCGCGGCCTGCTGGTCGGACTGGTAGGTCATGCCCGACGCAGCCGGGGCGAAGTCGATGAAGTCCATGACGGCGGGGATCGCGTGCACCCGGAGGTCCGTGACCACGTCGTGGCGCTGGCGGTACATGAGGTGCGTGCGCTGCGTGTACCAGCCACTGTTCGCTCCGATGTAGGAGCGGATCGCCCGGACCGGGCCGTCGATGTTGGCGACGAAGGCACCATGAGCGTTGGCGAAGGTGTTGTTGGAGCGGCCGCAGTTGTCCGGCGTGAACTGGTTCTTGAGGGCGTCCAGCACGTCCACGCCCGATCCCTGGAGCAGGCGCAGTTCGTCCCACTTCCAGCGGTCGCTGAAGGCGAGTTCGTAGCTGTCACCCGACGCGGTGCTGGACTCGGGGTTGGGTCCCGACACCCGGTCGTAGTCGGTCTTGTACGTGCCGGCATCGAGCGAGAAGTCGTAGGTCACGTAGTCCACGCCGGCACTGGGGTCGAGACCGGAGTTCGTCGTGGCCAGGAAGAGGTAGACCCAGCCTTCGGCACCGTCGATCGGGTCGACGAGGTGGATCTCGCGACCCTGTTGGAGCACACCGGCGGGGAAGCCGGCACCAGCTGGGGCCTGGATGCCGGCGTCACGGGCCATGAACACGATCTCGTCGTCCACGTCGGCCGCTGGATTCGAGTCGGCGCCCACCCAGGTGTCGGGGTCGGCGTACTGGAGCTCGGTCACGCCGATCGGGTTGGTCCCGTACACGGTGCCGTTCACCTGGGGCGGCGTTCCCTGGGGCTTGGTGCCGTAGTCCACCTCGACCCGTTCATCGACCTGCACGGGGATCTGGACCCAGTCGCTGGAATCGGCGTCGAAGCGGAAGGCGACGATGCGATCCGGCGCGAACCCCGTCACCCCGGGAAACTCGGCACCGGTCATCACGACCGGCTGATCGACCCGCGGCTGGAACGGCGCGTGCACGTAACACGCCGATGCGATCAGCGAAGCAACCAACAGGCCGATCCCAGTGCGCAGGATCCGTCGCGTCGAACCAATCATCTCGTTGCCCCCGTTGATGCCCGTGGCCGCGACCACGCCCGATCGCTCCCCGACGGTACCGACCCGTCAGCGCCGACGACGTCGCCCTGACACTTCCATGACACTCGCGGGTTCGCGTCCGGCGAGGGTCGGCTGGTCGTCATGCACGAGCGGTCACTGCGCCACCCGCCCCACCGGACCACCGCCGCCCGGAGCAGGGAGGTCCTGCTCTTCGCACGGCAACCCGTCGTCGTCGAGGATCGGGAAATCGGCGTTCGGACTCCCGAGCATGACGTCGATGAAGGTGCCGTTCTCCTCGTAGCCCCAGGCCAGAGAGATCTGCTCGGTCTCCTCGAGACAGTTGTCATCAGGAAAGACGACGAACGCCGAGAGGTCCTGGGTGCCCGCCGGGAAGGTCAGGAATCCGAAGCTGCCGAACTGCAGCACGGGGTGGGCGCTGACGAAATCCTCGGGGGTGTCGGCGGTGCTGCCGGTGCAGAACGGGATGCCGAAGATCTCACCGCAGAACCCGGCCCGCAGCACGGTGAAGAACGAGTTGTCGACCGAGATGGGCCACAGCTGATGGAACTCCAGGTGGCCCGAGCCGCCCTCGACCCATGAACCGGTGGCGGTGACCTCCATCGGCGGCGGCAGGATGTGGAACTCCATCTGATCGAAACAGCGCTTTCCCGCAGCGCTGAGCCAGATCCTGACCTCGTGCAGGCCGACCGCCGAGGTCGGAGCCAGCGAGTGGCCGTCCGGATACGGGTCGAAATCGGATTCGGGGATGAAGAACTCCTCGGCGAGTTGACCTGCCGAACGGTGGGCGCGCTCGCCGACACGCTCCCCGTCGATCAGGAGGTCGATCGAGATGAGCGCGAACGGTGAGACCCCCGGAGGCAGGTTCCATCCCACCGAGAGCGTCGCACTCTTGTTGTCGAAGATGTTGGCCAGCGGATTGCTGTTGAACAGGTCGCACCGTGGAGACGGCAGGGTGCCGCCACCGCCCGACGTCGAACCCTTGTCGGGGGCTTCACCATCACCGTCGGTGATCCCGCCCGATGGCCCGCCGACATCGATGCCGGTGAGGCCGTCATCACCGGAGGAACCATCACCGGCCGGGGCGTCAGTGCCACCGTCACTCGTGGTCGCCGTGACCGTCTGCACCGTCGAGCCGACAGCGGTCTTCGAGTCGCTGGCTCCGGCCGGGGCTGGATTCCCGGCGACGACCAACGCCACACACGCCACCACGGCACCGATCAGCCGCATCGCTGGACGATTCATCAGCTCACTCCTCTTGCTACGTCGAGTCACGACGGATGTGAACGATGTCACTTTGCGTGGCGGTCGGCAACCGAGCCACCCGGCCGATGCCAGGCTCCAGGGGCATGTCGGAGGCGACCACGAAGATCGTCAGACCATCGATCGCCGCGGGGGCTGGCCGTCGCCGGGCTGTTCGCAACTGCGTGCGGCAGTGCGGGCGAGTCGCCGGCGGCCAGCGTCATTTCGGTCGACCTCGGACCACCGACCACCGGCGCTCCCGGGTCCACGACGACGCCGACGGCGCCCGATCTCACACCGGGCGTCGAGCTCCCCGACGAGGACCACCCGGTACTCCACTGGATCGTCGATCTCGACTTCAACGACTACCGCCACGACGACTGGCCCGGCATCCGACCCGCCGAGTACGGGACCGACCGGATCCGACTGCGCCTCGAGCAATGGGCCGACGAGGACCACCACCTCCAGCGATGGACCGTCCTGAACCCTGACGAGGTCACCACCGATGTCCCCCTCGATCTGGTTCGCGAGGGCGACCACGACTTGGCGCCGCTCCCCCAGCCGATCGACGACGAACTGGTCGCGAAGATGGCTGCCGGCGAGTCCGCTTCCCTGTGGATCCACGGCGCCCCGTCCGCTTCGGTCTGGCGCGGGACCCTCGAACAGCGGATCCGCGTGCTCACCGATCTGGAGAACGCCGGACTCCTCGTGGTGGCCCGAGACGCCACCGATCCGGCTGGCCGACCGGCGATCCGGCTCACCCGACCTGGCTGCGCTCCGTGCGAGACCGCAACATTCGTCGACGACGAGTTGACCTGGGTGGCGTCGAGGGATACGTACTTCACCGCAACCAGCGTCGAGCGAGAGTGGATCACCGCTGACGCCTTCGACCGGGTGCTC
>JAHDHM010000410.1 GCA_020631315.1 Acidimicrobiales bacterium | reverse complement strand
GTCGCCGCCGCACGGGAGAACGGGGTGTGCGGCTACTCGATCGAGCACACCCACACCGCCACCGCGATGGGGTTCTTCACCGAGCAGTTCGCCGCGGCGGGTCTCATCGCGATCGGCATGACCAACGCCACGGCTCGCGTCGCCCCACCCGGGGGAGCGCAGCGGCTGCTCGGCACCAACCCGATGGCCATGGCGGTCCCCGACGGTGACGGCGGTGTCGCGTTCCAGTTCGACTTCTCGACCAGTGCCGTTGCCCTCGGCACCATCACCAAAGCCGCAGCAGCCGGTACCGAGATCGAACCGGGCTGGGCCGTCGACGAACACGGCGCCACGACCACCGACCCCGACGCCGCGTTGCGGGGTTCGCTCAGTTCGGCGGCCGGTTACAAGGGGTTCGGCCTCGGGCTCATGGTCGAGGTGCTCGCCGCCGGACTCACGGGCGGACGGGCGAGCGTCGACGTGCCACCGCTCAAGACCCGTGACGGTGAGCCCCACGACCTCGGCCAGTTCTTCCTCGTGATCGACCCGTCGGCCTTCGATGGCGATGCCTTCTCCGAGCGCGTCGCCGGGCTGGCCGCTGCGGTCGCAGGTGACGGATCGGCTCGCTTGCCGGGGTCCACGCCGATCACAGCCACATCGGTCCAGATCCCCGACGACGAGTGGGCCGCGGCCTGCGCGCTCGCGGACTGAGCGGCGGTCAGGCGCCGAGGACGATGTCGCGCAGCGTCGGCAACGTGACCATGCCGTGCCCGAGCACCTGGTCGTGGAACGTCTTGATGTCGAAGTCGTCCGACTGCTCGGCCTCGGCCCGGATGGCGTCGAGTTCGAGCCGGCCGATCATGTAGGACAGCGCCTGACCGGGCATGCCGATGTAGCGGTCGATCTCGCCCTCGATGAGGTCCAGGGACAGCGGCGAGTTGGCGACCATGTAGTCGATGGCCTCCTGGCGGCTCCATCCGAGCGCGTGCATGCCCGTGTCGACGACGAGCCGGCACGCCCGCATGGAGTCCGCGGCCAGCATGCCGACCCGTGCCAGCTCGCTCGAGTACAAGCCCATCTCGTCGGCGAGGCGTTCCGTGTAGAGACCCCAGCCCTCCAGGTAGGCGGTGATGCCGAGGCGGCGCTGAGCCGGATGCAGCGTGTCGGTCTCTGCGTGGATCGCCAGCTGGAGGTGATGGCCGGGGATGGACTCGTGGAAGGTGACCGCCTCGAGCTGGTAGGTCGACCACGCTGACGGGTTCGACGTGTTGAAGAAGAAGCGGCCCGGCTTGCCCGATGCAGGATCCGGTGTGGAGTAGTAGGCGAGGGGGCCGCGAGGGATCTCGTTCGCCGTGCACTCCGATTCGGGAAGTGCGTTGAACCAGTCGCCGGCGGCTGCGTTGGCGCGTTCGAGTGCGACCGTCGCGTCACGCACGATGTCGGCACCAGAGCGGTACTTCATCTCCTCGTCGTCGCGGAGACGTCGAAGGATCTCGCCGACGTCGTCGGAGCCGACGATGGGCCCGGCCATCTCGACGTACTCCTCGGCGAGCTTGGCGATCTGGTCGAGACCGATCTGATGGATCTGTTCGGGCGTCAGGTCGGTCGTGGTGTGGGACCACACCAGACGCTGGTAGAGCTCGACGCCACCCTCGACGTGCAGCAGTCCGGCCTCGTCGTCCGAACGACCCGATGGGGCCAGTTCGGCGAGCGTCGCCCCGTAGGCGGCGAGCGCAGGCCGGACCTTGGTGGCGACGATCTCGTCACGGCGAGTCACCCACGTGCTCGCCGCGTCCTCGTCCAGCTCGGACGGCGCCGGCTGTGCGCACAGCGGGTCGGTCGGCCCGGGCGGAGTGTCGATGAACGCGTCGATGCTCGCGGCGCTCGCGGCGAGATGCCGCCGCAGTGCCACACGACCCGACGCTGCAGCCGTGCGGACTTCGTCGGACAGCGAACCGAGGAAGGCCGGCAACGTGTCCAGCTTCGTGAGGTAGGCCTCGCCCTGTCCGGCGGTGGTCAGCACGAACTTTCCGGCGTAGGTCAGCAACGAGTTGTGGAAGCCGAACGCAGGGTTGACGGTCGTCTGCTCGTTGCGACCTTCCAGCTGGACTGCGGAGGCTTCGGCGGTGAAGGCGATCGAGTCGAGGAGCACCCGCTCGGACGGTGAGGCATCGTCGGCGAGTCGCCGTGCCCGCTCGGCCCAGTCGCGCAGCGCGGCCTGGCGTGCCGCGACACCCTCGGTCGAGACGTCTTCCCAGCGCTCGAGGTGTTCCAGCTGTCCGAGCATGAACAGGCGGAGGAGGTCCGTCGATTCTCGGTACGCGAAGTACTCGTCGGCGAAAGCCATCACCGCGTTCGACACCTGCTCATCCACACTCGGCCCCATGCAACGACCCTATTGATCTGCAGGCCCATCTCGTACGAGATGTGCAGCAGTGCCGGTGTCGTTCAGTCGTCGGCTGCGTCCAGAACCTGTTCGCTGACGAGGAACTCGGCAGCTGTGGCCCGCAGACGGTCCCAGCTCGCGAGGTCGACGACGGCGCCATGTCGCGCCGCAGAGCGCCGCAGATCGTCCAGCAGCTCGTCGTCGCGTTCGTCGAGCGACTCGGCCAACGCCCGTCGGGTGTGGCCGTCGAGCGCTCCGTCGGCGAGCGCGTCGACGAACGTCGCGAGCGTGCCGGTGTCGAGCAGTTGGCGCACCGCCAGATCGCGAGCGACGGCATCGGCATCACCGGCGTCGAGGCCGGCGACCCGACAGGCGCGGGCTGCGTAGTCGACGATCTCGCGGGGTGCGACGAGCACCGTCTCCGGCTCGCTGTCGAGTGCCGTCACCCGAAGATCTCGCCGAAGAGTCGCATCCAGTTGCCGCCGAGGACCTTGTCGCGTTCCTCGGCGGAGAAGCCCACTTCGTCGAGACCCTCGGCCAACGACGGGAAGTCCTTCGGTCCGTCGAACCAGTGCGGCCACGGCGGAAACTGCGGGATCTCCTGCGGTGTGTCCGGTCGGTCCCAACGGCCGCTGCGCATCCAGCCCAGCGCATCGGCATCCCAGCCGAGCACGGCGTCGGAGCCGATGGCCACGTGGTCGACGCCGATCTGGTCGGCCAGACGCGCCAGCATCTCGCAGTAGGTCTCCCGCGTGACGTCGGCGCCGCCCATGAACAGCGGGTACAGGGTGCAGCCGATCACACCACCGCCGGCGGCCACGGCCTCGACCACCTCGTCGGGCTTGTTCCGACCCGACTCACAGAACCAGAGCGGGTTGCCGTGGGTGACGGCGATCGGCTTC
>JAHDHM010000409.1 GCA_020631315.1 Acidimicrobiales bacterium | reverse complement strand
CAGGTCGGGGGTTCGAGTCCCTCAACGCCCACCAAAAGCTCGAAATTCACACCCCTGAAGCGCCCCAGGTTTGATGCCGCATCTTTCTGAGTTGGAAGGATGCTGACATGCCCAAGAAGATTGATCCGAGGGTCAAGGAGCGCTGTGGGCGCCAGGTCCTTGACCATTTGCAGGAGTACCCGTCGCTGACGGCTGCGGCCGAGGCTGTTGCCCGCCGCGAGAACGTGGGGAAGGAGTCGGTGCGTCGTTGGGTGATCCAAGCCCAGACCGATGCTGGTCAACGAGAGGGCCCGACATCGGAGGAGTTGGTCGAGATCCGGGATCTGAAAGCCAGGGTCCGGCGGCTCGAGCAGGACAACGACATCTTGCGACAAGCATCGATTTTCTTCGCGGGGGAACTCGACCCCCGCGACCGTTGATCGTGGCGTTCATCGACGAGATGCGCGCCCGAGGCCACGCAGTCGAGTCGATCTGTCGGGTCCTGTCTGAGCAGGGCTGTGAGATCGCTGCGCGGAGCTACCGGGCCTGGCGCCAACCCGCCCGGCCTGTCGCCGAGCGGACCATGAGCGATGCGCTGGTCGAGAACTGCGTCCGCGACCTGGCGTGGACCATCGACAGCGATGGTCGTCGCCGGTTGACACCCGAGGGTCTCTACGGGCGACGCAAGATGCTACGCCGGGTCCGCCACTCGATCCCCGACGCCACACCCGGCGCTGTCGACCGGGCCATGCGATCCCTCGGCTTGTGCGGGGTTCGGCGGGTCAAGCGGGTGCGCACGACGATCCCGGCCAAAGACGGCCGCCGTGCCGGAGACCTGCTGAACCGTGACTTCACCGCGTCGGCCCCGAACCGGACGTGGGTGATGGACTTCACCTACGTGCGTACCTGGACCGGATTCACCTACGTCGCGTTCATCGTTGATGTGTTCGCCCGCCGGATCGTCGCGTGGAACGCGGCCACGGCGAAAGACACCGATCTGGTGATGGCGCCGTTACGGATGGCGATCTGGCAGCGCGACCGCGACGGTCATCCGATCGTGCCTGGCGAGCTGATCGGCCACGCTGATGCCGGGTCGCAGTACACCTCGATCCGGTTCACCGAACACCTCGACCTCGAAGGCGTCCGACCCTCGATCGGCAGCGTGGGTGACGCCTACGACAACGCCCTCATGGAATCGACGATCGGGCTGTTCAAGACCGAGTGCATCCGGACCAGCGTGTTCCACGCCGGCCCCTACCGCACCCTCGCCGATGTCGAGTACGCCACCGCCGGCTGGGTCGACTGGTACAACAACCGGCGCCTCCGCGGCGCCCTCGACTACGCCACCCCGATCGAGTACGAACAAGCCCACTACGTGACCCTCAACCGAGAGCCACAACCCGCATAGAAGCGGCACAAAACCTGCGGCGCTTCATCAGGCGTTCCAACCATTCACTCGGGAAAGAGCTGGAGTCCAACCTTGAAGAACACCGTCGCGCACATATTGGCCATGGAGGGAGACCGGGGAACCGTCTTCGTCGGGCACACCGAGAGCGAAGCAGCGCTTCTGGAGGAAATGGACGAGACAGACGACTTCCTGGTTGCGTTGGAATGGGTGGCGCAAAGGGCAAGCCGAGGCTATGCCACGTTGTACGACTCGACCGGCACTCCGATTCGATACTGGATCGGTGAGGGGGGAGCGCCGGCTGGTGTTGCGGCGCTGCCTGAGTCACTGCGAGTCGCCAACCCGCTCGGCGGCGTGGATTGACCGGCACTTCGGTGGTCGAAGCACCGCGCTGTAGGAGAGGTGCAACGACGAGCAAGACCTCGATCGGCTTCGCTCCGAGCCTGTGGCCAGTAGCCGAGCCGGACACGGCCCTCACGCTGGAGCCGCAGCGACAACAGGTTGTCCTCCGGCTCGTTGCGATAGCGGTCCATGAGGTTCCCGAGCTCCCGACCGAGATCCTCGCCGGCCTCCTTGGCGGCCTGCTCGTAGTCGTCCCGCCCGACCGCACCGAAGACGACCAGACCGAACTTCGACGCCCAGTCGGGCAACCAGTCGCGCTGGTCGGCGGGCACGCCGAACAGCTCGGCGATCACGGCCGCCGGCAGCGGATGGGCGAAGGTCTCGACGATGTCGGTGACACCGCCGTTCGCGGCGGCGTCGGCGGCGGCGACGTCGAGCTGAGCCTCGACGAGATCGGCGACGCGATCGCCCATGGTGCTCACCGCCTTCGGCGTGAACGAGCGGTTCAGCGGGCCACGGAGCCGCGTGTGGGTCGGTGGTTCCTGGAAGAGCATCCAGCCTTCGAGCAGGTCGATGGCGGCCGAGAGCGCCGCGGCCCGCCGCTCGGGCAGACGGGAGCGGAACGCGCCCATGCGCTCGGTGGAGAGACGACGGTCTCGGAAGGCCTCGTCGAGCTCGCGGTGCCCCGCGATGATCCACGCCTTGTGGCGTTCGCTCCAGGCGACGGGGTCGAGTTCGCGGACCCGGCTGAAGTACTCGGGGGCGGTCACACAGGCGGCCTCGCTCAGGAGGTCGATGGGGTCGTCGGCGCTCAGCGGCGGCACGGGGTTGGTCACGGTGGTGGTCCTCAAGCGTCGTCACCGGATGTCGGGGATTCGGTTGCCACTGCTGGCTACCACGCCGGCGCTCGAACGGAAAACCGGCGACGGCTCAGTCGACCAGGTCGCGGTCCGTGATCGCCATGAGGGTGGCCGACATGGTGGCGATCGGCCGGTCGGGCTGCCCCAGCTCGACCAGCACGCCCTCGGCGACCGTGAGGGTCCGGCCCGGCTTGACGACCCGGCCGACACCCTCGAAGTGGTGGCCGGCGGCGGGCCGGAGCAGGTTGAGCTTGTACTCGACGGTCAGAACCGCCTGATCCGGCGGCATGAGGCTGAGGGCTGACCAGCCGCAGGCGGAGTCGAGCACGGCACCGATCACGCCACCGTGCACGAGACCGTGCTGCTGGGTGAGTCGTTCGTCGCGATCGAATCGCAGGACGATCTCGCCGGGAGCAGCCCCGACGAACTCCACCCCGAGCGTCCTCATCATCGCCTGTCGGCCGAAGCTGGCCTCGCATCGTTCGCGCCAGCGGGGATCGAGGGGCTCGAAGCTCGGCATCAGGCCAGCACGGTCCGATACGGCGGTGAGATGTGTTCCTCGATCCAGGCGTCGGTGTCGGGGCGGGGGAGCTCGTGGCTCGGCTCGCCCTTGCAGCTGATGCGGTACATCAGGCGGGCATCGGCCGGGTCGTTGATCGAACGCTTCACCGGCGGGGCGACGTGGAGCGTCGAGAAGTTG